>NZ_DFTP01000020.1:753-12476 GCF_002381585.1 Marinimicrobium sp. UBA4209 | reverse complement strand
GTCTGGACCAGCGGCGCCACCGAGGCGGATAACCTGGCGCTAAAAGGCGTCTGGGAAGCGCGCCGCCGGGCGGGCTTGCCCGCAGGCCACCTGATTGTCTCCGCGATTGAACACAAGGCGGTGCTTGATCCTGCTCACTGGTTGGCGGAGCAGGGCGTTGAGGTCACTTATCTGTCCCCCAATACCAGCGGACGGATTGAGCCGGAAGTGGTACGCGCCGCGCTGCGGGACGATACGTTTCTGGTCAGCGTGATGCATGTGAACAACGAGCTTGGCAGCGTCAACGATATTGCCGGGATCGGCGCCATTTGCCGGGAGCAGGACATCCTGTTTCACGTTGATGCAGCCCAGAGTGGCGGGCGGCTGGCGTTGAATGTGGCGGAACAGAACGTGGACCTGATGTCCCTCTCGGCGCACAAAATGTACGGCCCGAAAGGCATTGGTGCTTTGTATGTTCGCCGTGATCCGGGGGTGAAAATCAGCGCCCAGATTCACGGCGGTGGTCACGAGCGGGGCATGCGCTCCGGCACCTTGCCCACCCATCAGTGTGTGGGCATGGGGGCGGCGGCCCAGTTGGCCGCTGATCGCCTGGCGGAAGATCCGCCGCGTATTGCCGCCTTGCGGGATGAGTTGTGGCAGGGCATTGCCGATCTGCCGGGCATCCAGTTGAACACGGACCTGGCTCACACGGCCTGCGGTCACCTCAATATTGCGTTCGGCGGTTGCGATGGTGAAATGCTACTGCTGTCGCTGCGCCAACTCGCGGTGGCGACCGGCTCGGCCTGCACCTCGGCGAGTCTGGAGCCGAGCTATGTGCTCAAGGCGATTGGCCTGAGTAACGATCTGGCCCAGGCCTCTTTGCGTATCAGTCTGGGGCGCCTGACCACCGAGGACGAGGTGCAGTTCGCGATCCAGCACATTCGCGACGTGGTGCCAAAGCTGCAACGTAAGGCCAGCGCCTAAATAGGCGGACGTCGGATTACGGCCTGCGGCCTAATCCGACCTACGAGAGGGTGAACACCAGCACCGAACAAAACAAGTAGGTTGGATTAGCAAAGCGTAATCCGACTTAACGCAAGGGATGCGGAAACAGGGCACCAAAGTACCCGTAGGTCGGATTAGCGAAGCGTAATCCGACAGAACAACGCGAACAATCGCGGAATCGAACAACCGAATTTTAGCTAACTCACTCCGAATGCGGAGACAGAGGTGAAGTGATGGCAGAGCAAGAAGTTGAAAAACTGATCAAGCGCGAGTACGCCGCCGGCTTCCATACCCAGATCGATACGGATACCTTGCCGCCCGGTCTGAATGAAGACGTCGTCCGGTTTATCTCCGCGAAAAAAGGTGAGCCCGAGTGGATGCTCGACTGGCGCCTGCAGGCCTTCCGTGCCTGGGAGCAGATGGAAGAGCCCAATTGGGCCCACGTACATTACCCCAAGGTCGACTTCCAGGCGCTGTCGTACTTCTCCCAGCCCAAGAGTATGGAAGATCGGCCCAAGAGCCTGGATGAGGTCGATCCCGAGCTGTTGCGCACCTACGAAAAGCTGGGCATCCCGGTCCACGAGCAGGAGATGCTGGCGGGCGTGGCGGTAGACATGGTGTTTGACTCCGTGTCTGTGGTGACCACCTTCCGTGAAAAGCTCAAAGAAGCGGGTGTGATTTTCTGCTCGATCAGTGAGGCGGTACACGAGTACCCAGAGCTGATCAAAAAGTATCTCGGTACGGTAGTGCCCCAGAAAGACAACTACTATGCCGCGCTCAACTCGGCGGTTTTCTCTGATGGTTCGTTTGTGTACATCCCCAAGGGCGTACGCTGTCCGATGGAGCTGTCCACCTACTTCCGGATCAACGAGCAGAATACCGGCCAGTTCGAGCGCACGCTGATCGTCGCCGAAGAAGGCGCTTATGTCAGCTACCTGGAAGGCTGCACCGCGCCCATGCGCGATGAGAACCAGTTGCACGCCGCGGTGGTTGAGCTGGTGGCTCTGGACAACGCCGAAATCAAATACTCCACGGTGCAGAACTGGTACCCCGGCGACGAACAGGGCAAGGGCGGTATCTACAACTTTGTGACCAAACGCGGCCTCTGCCACACCAATGCCAAAATTTCCTGGACCCAGGTGGAAACCGGCTCGGCCATTACCTGGAAGTACCCCAGCTGCATTCTGCGCGGGGACAACAGCGTCGGTGAGTTCTACTCGGTGGCGTTGACCAACAACTACCAGCAGGCCGATACCGGCACCAAGATGATTCACATCGGGAAGAACACCCGCTCGACCATCATCTCCAAGGGTATTTCCGCCGGCCGGAGCTCCAACGCCTATCGCGGCCTGGTGCGGATGAACCCCGGTGCCGAGGGTGCACGGAACTACACCCAGTGTGACTCACTGCTGATCGGCGATCGCTGCGGCGCGCACACCTTCCCGTACATCGAGAGCAAGAATCCGAGTGCGGTGGTGGAGCACGAGGCGACCACCTCCAAGGTGAGCGACGACCAGATGTTCCTGTGCCAGCAGCGCGGCCTGGATCCCGAAAAAGCCGTCTCGATGATTGTGAATGGCTTCTGCCGGGAAGTGTTTAAAGAGTTGCCGATGGAGTTTGCGGTGGAAGCCGGCAAGCTGTTGGAAGTGAGCCTCGAAGGCTCGGTGGGTTAATCGTTGGATAGCGGCGGATAGCACCGCAGTTTGCGTAGGGCGGATAAGCGCGAAGCGCGCATCCGCCGTTACCCAAACCAACGCCGCCACCCAAACTCGAAACCACCGCACACGACGAACCGAATTTACGTTATATGAAACTGGAAACCGACACTATGCTGACCATCAAAGACCTGCGCGCCAGCGTCGAGAATGAAGAAATCCTCAAGGGCCTGAGCCTGGACATCAAACCCGGCGAAGTGCACGCCATCATGGGCCCGAACGGTTCGGGCAAGAGTACCCTGGGCAATGTGCTGACCGGCCGCGAAGGCTACGAAGTGACCGCCGGCAGCGTGCAGTTCAATGGCAAAGACCTGTTTGAACTCGAGCCTGAAGAGCGCGCCCGCGAGGGCCTGTTCCTGGCCTTTCAGTATCCGGTGGAAATCCCCGGTGTCAGCAACATGGAATTTCTGAAAGCGGCGGTGGACGCGCACCGTGAACACCGCGGTGAAGACCCGATTTCCTCGGTGGACTTCCTGAAGTTGGCCCGCGAGACCTGCAAGTCGGTCGACCTGGACCCGTCGTTTCTAAAACGCGGGGTCAACGAAGGTTTCTCCGGCGGTGAGAAAAAGCGCAATGAAATTCTGCAGATGATGCTGCTCAAGCCCACCGTCTGCATTCTGGATGAAACCGACTCCGGGCTGGATATCGATGCCCTGCAGGTGGTAGCCAATGGCGTGAACGCCATGCGGGCGGAAGATCGCAGCTTTATCGTGGTCACCCACTACCAGCGGCTGCTCAACTACATCGTCCCGGATAAGGTTCACGTATTGGCTGGCGGCCGCATCGTGAAGTCCGGCGGTAAAGAATTGGCGCATGAGCTGGAAGAGAAAGGTTATAGCTGGCTCGAAGAAGAGGTGGTGTAAGCGATGAGTGATTTTCAGCAACAGGCGTTGCAACTGGCCGGGCAGCAGGATAGCCCGGACTGGCTGTCCGAGCTGCGCACCAGTGGCGCCCGGCAGTGGCTGAAAACGCCCTGGCCAAACCGCAAAACCGAGCAGTGGAAATACACCCCGCTCGCGCCGCTGCAGAAAACCGAATTTGCGCAGTGGGCCGAATCCACCGCCCAGTGGCAGGACCAGATCGAATGGTTGGAACTGGATGCGACGCGTCTGGTGTTCGTCAACGGCGTGTTCGATCCCGAGGCGTCGGACGCTTTGCCCGCTGAAGTGGTTCGCTTTGGCGATGCCAGTGCGGAGCAGCAGGCCGTTATTGGTCAGCATCTGGGTAAAATCGTCGACAGCGAACACCATCTGTTCGCCGCACTCAGCAACGCCTGGGCGTCTGAGGACGGTGTGCTGGTGCACGTCCCGAAAGACACCAAGCTGGCCAAGCCGCTGTATGTGGTGCAGGTGTCCACGCCGGGCAGTGCGCCGGCCACCGCCAACCAGCGGTTGCTGGTGGTGCTGGAAACCGGCGCTCAGGCGAGCATTATCGAGCATTTCGCCTCGACCGACGACGAGCAGAACGGCTTCGTAAACAGCCTGACCGAAATTGAAGTGGGCGAGAATGCGTTCCTGCACCACTATCGGATCAATCTGGAAGAAGAGAACCTGCTGCACGTGGGCGGCATTCACGCCAACCTGCAGCGCAGTTCGCAGTTGCGCGGTTTTACCGTTGCCCAGGGCAGCAAGCTCAAGCGTATTGATTATCAGATCAACCATTGCGGTGATGGTGCGCACCTGGATCTGCAGGGCGTGTATGTCCCGCGCAACAAGCAGTTGATCGACTACCACACCAATGTGCAGCACAAGGTGCCGCACTGCACCAGTAACGAAGTCTTTCGGGGCATTATTGGTGACTCGGCGCACGCGGTGTTCAATGGTCGCATCCATATTCACCAGGATGCCCAGAAAACCCTGGCGGAGCTCAGCAACAAAAACCTGCTGACCTCGCCCAAGGCGGAAGTGGACACCAAGCCCGAGCTGGAAATTTACGCGGATGATGTGAAGTGTGCCCACGGTGCCACCGTGAGTCAGTTGAACAAAACCGCGCTGTACTACATGCAGGCCCGCGGCATTTCGCGGGAGGAAGCGCAGGTCATGCTGAACTTCGGCTTTATCAACGAGCTGTTGCAGGATGTCGCCGAGCCGGCCGTGCGTAACTACCTCGGCCCGCGCCTGGCCCGCCTGTTCAGCAGTAACAGCGATCTTCTGAGACACATTCAGAGCGAAGAGGCCTGATCCTCACCATGAACAGACCGGAAGCACTACAGAGCACCGCCGGCTTCGATGTGGAAGCGGTACGCCGGGATTTCCCGATCCTGCAGGAGCAGGTGAACGGGCATCCGTTGGTGTATCTGGATAACGCCGCGACCACCCAGAAGCCACGGGCGGTGATTGATGCGATCAGTCACTACTACCTGCACGACAACAGTAATGTGCATCGTGGTGCCCATGCGCTGGCGGAGCGGGCGACGGCAAAGTTTGAAGGTGCGCGGTCAACGGTGGCCGAGTTCCTCAACGCACCGCATCGCGAACAGATTCTGTGGACGCGCGGCACCACCGAAAGTATCAACTTGGTGGCGTTCAGTTGGGGTCGCAATAACCTCAAGGCGGGTGATCGGATTCTGGTCTCGGCGATGGAGCACCACTCCAACATTGTGCCCTGGCAGATGGTGGCCGAGGCCACCGGCGCAACCGTCGAACCCATTCCGGTGGACGAGACGGGCACGCTGGAGCTGGCGGCGCTGGAAACGCTGCTCGAGCAGGGTCAGGTGCGTATGGTGGCGGTCGGGCACGTGTCCAATGCTCTGGGTACGGTCAATCCCATCGATGACATTATTGCCCTGGCGCACAAGCACGGCGCACTGGCGCTGATTGATGGCGCCCAGGCGGTAAGTCACTGGCCCATCGATGTTCAGGCGCTCGATTGCGACTTCTATGTGTTTTCGGCCCATAAACTGTTTGGTCCCACGGGATTCGGCGTGCTGTACGGCAAACGCGACCTTCTCGAAGCCATGCCGCCGTATCAGGGCGGTGGCGAGATGATCCAGTCAGTGAGCTTCGCCGGCACGACTTACAACCAGTTGCCGTACAAGTTTGAGGCGGGCACCCCGGATATCGCTGGTGCCATTGGCCTGGCCGCTGCCATTGACTACCTCAATGGGCTGGACCGGGAAGCCGCCGCTGCGCACGAGCGGGCCCTGTTGGCCTATGCGGAAGAGAAGGCGTTTGCGACCCCGGGTATCACTCTGGTGGGCACGGCGGCGCACAAGGTCAGCGTGTTGAGCTTTCTGGTCGAGGGCACCCACCCGAACGATCTGGGGTTTCTGCTGGATCAACAGGGTGTGGCGGTGCGTACCGGACACCACTGCGCGCAACCGATTATGGAGCAATACCATATTCCGGGTACGGTGCGCGCCAGCTTTGCGTTTTACAACACCTTTGATGAGGTGGATCGGCTGTTCGAGGCCCTTGAAAAGGCTCGGCAGTTTTTTTGAACAACACAGGAGTAGAGTGAGATGGCAGTAGAGTCATTTGATCCCACTCGGCAGGCCGTTGCGGTCACTCCGGCTGCAGTGGAACACTTCCGGCGTCAGTTGGGCCTCAACCAGGAGGCGCAGGCGGTACGTCTGAGCGTGAAAGAGAGCGGTTGTACCGGTTTCATGTACGTGGTGGACCTGGTGGCCGACGGGCGCGAGAACGATGTGTGCTATGAACTGGCGGACGACGTCTCGCTGTACATCGACCGGGACAGCCTCAATGTGGTCAGCGGTACCGAGATCGATTATGTCATTGAAGGCGTCAATCGCCAGCTCAAATTCAATAACCCCAATGCTCAGGATTACTGCGGCTGCGGGGAAAGTTTCAGCGTTGTGAATGCTTCCTCCTAGACGCCCGGGGCCCCGATGAGTGAACGACGTATGGTGGTGGCCCAGGCGGACTGCCCGGCCCGCCGGGTGCCCGACGGCACGCACCTGACCATTCCCAAAGACACCTTCGTGACGATCACCCAATCTCTGGGTGGCAACTATACGTTGACCTATCACGGCCAGATGGTGCGGGTAGATGGCACCGACGCGGCCGCCCTGGGCCTGGAGGCCCAGGAGCTCAACTTTCCGCCGCCCGCCGATCAGCGCATCAATGAAGATCAGGTCTGGGAAGCTCTGGGCACTGTGTATGATCCGGAGATTCCGGTGGATCTGGTCAATCTGGGGCTGATTTACGCGGTGGACGTCGACCAGAGCGAACAGCGGGTGAGCATCAGGATGACCCTGACGGCGCCCGGCTGTGGTATGGGGCCGGTGCTGGTGGGTGATGTCGAGCGGCGGGTGGCCAAGGTGCCCAACGTCGATTACGTGGCGGTCTCCCTGGTGTTCGATCCGCCCTGGAGCCGGGAGATGATGAGCGAAGAAGCCCAGCTCGAGACCGGAATGTTCTTTTAAGGTTTAACCCTCAGGATTCAGTGGTATGTCCCAATTCGGAACTGACATCAGCGCCGACGATATCGTCGAGACCCTCAGCTTTTTCGATAGCTGGGAGGATCGCTACAAGTACATTATTGACCTGGGGAAAGAGGTACCACCGCTCGACCCGGCCTACCAGACCGAGGCGTACCTGGTGCGCGGCTGTCAGAGTCAGGTGTGGCTGACCCATCGGGAAGAGGACGGCAAGCTCTGGTTCGACGCCGACAGTGACGCCTTTATCGTCAAAGGCCTGCTCGGCGTGGTGCTGGCCGCCTACAACGGCAAAAGCCCTGCCGAGGTGCTGGATTTTGATATTGAAGGCTACTTCAACGAGCTGAACCTCCTGAAGCACCTCAGTCCCACCCGGGGTAACGGTCTGCGCGCCATGGTGGCCCGAATCCAGGATATCGCTCGCGCCGCCTGAACCGCCGGTGCCGCTTGATCTGCAGCCCGGTTTCCAGAGGCGTCGATCGGTGCACAGTTTGCGGTCAATCGCGCCTGCCGGGGTGGCTTATAGGCGCAACCCGCGTATAATTCCCGCATTTCTCCGCCCCCGAGGGGGCGGGGCTGATCCGAGACCATTTTGCGCGACTGACACTGGAGCCTTCGATGCCCGAACAACAGACCCTCTCTATCATCAAACCGGACGCGGTACGGAAAAACCTGATCGGTGCCATTGAGAGCCGTTTCGAGCAAGCTGGCCTCAAGATCGTGGCACTCAAGATGATTCAACTGAGTCGGGCCCAGGCCGAGGGCTTCTATGCCGAGCACCAGGGCAAGCCGTTTTTTGAGGGGTTGGTGGACTTTATGACCTCCGGCCCGGTCTGTGTACAGGTGCTGTCCGGCGACAACGCCATCACCCGCAATCGCGAGTTGATGGGGGCGACCAACCCGGAAGAGGCCGCGCCGGGCACCATTCGCGCGGACTACGCTGAAAGCGTGTCCATCAACGCGGCGCACGGCTCGGATTCGCCCGAGTCTGCCGCACGGGAAATCGCCTACTTTTTCGAACCCGGGGAAATTTTCGCTCGCAGCTGATGCGGACGCCGAGATTCCCGAGCTCATTTCGTTCATACAGGTATTCACATGACCGCTGTACCCGCTGCCAACACCGCTGACCCGTCCAAGACCGAGCGGACCAATCTGCTGGGCCTGCCCGAGGCCAAGCTGGTGGCTTTTTTCGAGTCCTTTGGCGAGAAGCGCTTCCGAGCGACTCAGGTGCTGAAGTGGATTCACCAGCGCGGCGCGGAAAACTTCGACGAGATGACCAACATCAGCAAGTCGCTGCGGGAGAAGCTCAAAGAAGTGGCCGAAATCCGGGCACCGGAAGTCATCCAGCAGTTGGACTCGTCCGACGGCACCCGCAAGTTCCTGATTCGCGTGACCGGCGGCAGCATTGTAGAGACGGTATTTATTCCCGAAGGCGATCGGGGCACCCTGTGTGTCTCCTCCCAAGTGGGCTGCTCGCTCGACTGCAGCTTCTGCGCGACGGGCAAGCAGGGCTTTGACCGGGACCTGACCGCAGCGGAAATCATCGGTCAGGTGTGGATTGCGGCCAAGTCCTTCAATCAGCTTCAGCCCAATGGTCCGCGAAAGGTGACCAACGTGGTGATGATGGGCATGGGCGAGCCGCTGTTGAATTTCGACAATGTCGTGGACTCCATGAACCTGATGATGGAGGACAACGCCTACGGCATCTCCAAGCGGCGGGTGACCCTGAGTACCTCAGGCGTAGTGCCGGCGCTGGACAAGCTGGGGCAGTACACCGACGCCTGCCTGGCGATTTCCCTGCACGCGCCCAACGATGAACTGCGCAACGAGCTGGTGCCGATCAACAAAAAGTACCCCATCGCCGTGCTGCTCGATTCCGCCAAGCGCTACATCGCGGGTTTGCCCGATACCCATCGGCGCATTACCATCGAGTACACCATGATTGATCATGTCAACGATCGTCCGGAACACGCCCACCAATTGGCGGAACTGCTTCAGGATGTACCGGTAAAAATCAATCTGATCCCGTTCAACCCGTTCAAACTGTCCGACTACAAACGGGCCAGTAACAATGCGATTCGTCGGTTCCAGACCATTTTGATGGAAGCGGGCTATATCACTACCATCCGTACCACGCGGGGTGAGGACATTGATGCCGCCTGTGGTCAGCTCGCGGGCACGGTCAACGATATGACCAAGCGCAGTGAGCGGTACCGGGCGAAGTTTGACGAACTGCAAACCGTAAAAATAATTGCGCCGTCTCCCTGACGAGCGTCTGTGACCAAGAGGTAAGGGTGATGATAAAAGCACATAGAAACCCGCGCCGAGTATGGCGTTCAATGGCCGCGCTGGGATTGCTGGCGTTGCTCGGGCTGGGCGGCTGCGTGACCCAGACCAGCGGTCCGCAAGTGGACCGCGAGGCAGCCCTGGATACCCACTATCGATTGGCCATGGCGTACATCGACAACCGTAACCGGGACTCGGCTCGTCACCATATTGAGAAAGCGTTTGAACTCGATGATGACTCGGCCAAAGCCTACGCGGCACAGGCCATGCTGCTTCAACTGGAAGGTGAGGTGGAGCGTGCTGAGGACAGCTTCAAGTCGGCGCTTCGGGAAGACCGGAGCTTTTCTCAGGCCCGTAACAACTACGGCGCTTTTCTATTCAGACAACAGCGTTACGAAGAGGCCTATGAGCAGTTCTCAATCGTCAGTGAAGATCTGAGCTACGACAATCGGGCTAGAGCGCTGCTCAGCCTGGGGCGCACCGCCAAGCAACTGGGGCGTGAAGAGCGCGCCCGTGCGGCGTTTGAACATGCGTTTACCCTGGATCGACGCCTGGCGCCGGTCCTGTTGGAGCTGGCAGACATCAGTTTCCAGGACAAAGAATACGCGCAGGCCAAGCGCTACCTGGATCAGTACGGCGAGGTGTCTCGTCAGTCGGCCCGTTCGCTGCTGTTGGGTATTAAAATCGAAAGGATCTTCGGCAACCAAGACAAAGAAGCCAGTTATGCGCTGGCATTGAAAAATCGCTTTCCTTATTCCGATGAGTATCTGGAATACAAACGCGAAATGAGTCGTTGAGGTCCTGATGTCAACTGAAGAACAACCCGCCGAGGCCGAGGTTCCGGAGCTCGCCCCGGAGGCGTACCCAGGCGCGCTGCTCAAAGCCGCGCGGGAAAAGGCCAAGCTCAGTGAAGAGGATGTCGCCCGCGAGCTGCGGATGACCGTCAGCAAGGTGCGTGCTCTGGAGGCGGACGATTACGATCGGCTGCACTCCGATACGTTCATTCGCGGTTATCTGCGTACTTACGCGAAACTGCTCGGCCTGGAACCCGAGGACCTGCTTCAGGCCTACAAGCAGGCTCGGCGTCAGGCCGGGTTGGCGGATGATCCCGAAGAAAGCCCGTTGAAAATCAATGTGCCCGAGCCGACCCGGTCCCTGTGGAAATTTGTGCTCTGGATTCTGGTGTTGCTGGCGGGCATCTGGGCACTGTCGGTCTGGTTTCTGGGCAACCGGCAGGATCCCGTGGCGGATAGCGCCATGGTGGACCCGATCAGTGAACTGAAGGCGCCAGCGCCGACGTCGGCCCTGACTGAGGAGCCGGCAGTTGAACAAGAAGCGGTAGCGGGCAGTGTGGACGATGGGACCGAGGAAGCGACTGAGGCAGCGCCGACCGCAAGCGCCGAGACGAACTCGGCCGCGGCGTTGACCGGCTCTGAACCTCCGGCAGCGTCAAGCGGTGCCGTGGAGCCTCTGGCAGCAACGGAAGTGAGCAGTCCCGGTGCGTCAATGAACGACCCGGAAGTGCTCGATCAGCTGCGTTTGACCTTCTCGGAAGAATGCTGGGTAGAAGTGACCGACAGCCGTGGGGACGTGCTCGAAACCGATCTGCTTCAGCCCGGTCGGGAATTGTTGCTCTCCGGTGAGGCGCCCTTTACGGTGAAGCTCGGCAATGCCGGCGCGGCCCAGGTTGAGCTCAACGGTGAGCGTTTTGATTTTGTTCCGCCGGTCAGTGGTCGCCTGATGACCCTGACGGTCAATTGATACCCCTGAACCGAACCATCACAGGATCGCATCATGCACAGTGAGTCGCCCATTGTACGCCGTCAGTCCCGCCAGATTATGGTTGGCAATGTGCCCGTTGGGGGCGGAGCGCCGATCTCCGTGCAGAGCATGACCAACACCGAAACCACCGATGTGGCCGCGACCGTCGATCAGATTCAGCGCCTGCAGCTTGCCGGAGCGGATATCGTGCGCGTCTCGGTCCCGAGCATGGAGGCCGCCGAAGCCTTCGGAGCCATCCGCAAACAGGTGGATATTCCCCTGGTGGCGGATATCCACTTTGATTACCGCATTGCCTTGCGGGTGGCGGACTTGGGTGTGGATTGTCTGCGCATCAATCCCGGCAACATCGGACGGGAAAAGCGCATTCGCGCGGTGGTGGACAAAGCGCGGGATATGAATATCCCGATCCGCATTGGCGTCAACGCCGGCTCTCTGGAAAAAGATCTGCAGAAAAAGTACGGCGAGCCTACTCCGGATGCGCTGGTCGAATCGGCCCTGCGGCATGTGGAGATTCTCGATCAACTGAATTTTTACGACTTCAAGGTCAGCGTCAAGGCCTC
>NZ_DFTP01000020.1:331-670 GCF_002381585.1 Marinimicrobium sp. UBA4209 | reverse complement strand
TTCAAGGTCAGCGTCAAGGCCTCGGATGTCTTTATGGCGGTCGCCGCTTACCGCAAGCTGGCCCGGGAAATTGATCAGCCGCTGCACCTCGGCATCACCGAAGCCGGCGGTCTACGGGCGGGTACCGTAAAGTCGGCGGTCGGCCTGGGCGCGCTGTTGATGGATGGCATCGGCGACACCGTGCGCATTTCCCTGGCAGCGGATCCGGTGGAAGAGGTTAAGGTCGCCTGGGATCTGCTCAAGAGCCTGAAGCTGCGTAACAAGGGAGTGAACTTTATTGCCTGCCCAAGCTGCTCCCGGCAGAACTTCGATGTCATCAAGACCATGAACGAGCTGGAA
>NZ_DFTP01000020.1:0-234 GCF_002381585.1 Marinimicrobium sp. UBA4209 | reverse complement strand
CAAGACCATGAACGAGCTGGAAATGCGCGTGGAAGACATCACCGTGCCGCTGGATGTTGCGGTGATTGGCTGCGTGGTCAACGGCCCGGGTGAGGCCAAAGAAGCCGACCTGGGGCTCGCCGGCGGTACCCCCAACAATCTGGTGTATATCGACGGGGCACCGAGTCAGAAGCTCGCCAATGACACTCTGGTGGACGATCTGGAGCGGTTGATCCGCGCCAAGGCCGAGGAGAA
>NZ_DFTP01000060.1:22283-23437 GCF_002381585.1 Marinimicrobium sp. UBA4209 | reverse complement strand
AGTTTTTCTACAGCCTCAACGCCATTGTTCAGCGGCAGCCTTGGCAGAGCGAAGCGGCGACAAGGCTGTCCGGTGGAGGGCCGCCAGGCCCGGAACGAACTGGAACTACTGGTTAGAAGCCCTGTTGCTGGCCGCAATAAACATACCTGCGACAATTCCAATCCGTGACGATTTTGTTTTTTTCGTATAGCAATCTGAAATTTGGATAGAGGTCTTCAAGCAAGGACCTCCCATCTGAACCCACGTCTGCAGAAAGCCATGAATGAATGGTATCCATCAGTTGGCCATACTCATGGTAGAAAATTCTGAGATCGAGCGTGCGCTTTAGAGCTTGCTCAGATACTAAATCTAAAACCTGAGCTATTCGGTCTATCGCCCCGTCATCGGGCGGCCCTTCCGTGTACAAGGCTGAAAATGGGATTTGACGTCCATCCTCGGAAACAAAATGGCCCGGCTTGGCGCCAGCTGGCTCAGATGCAGCATGGAATAGCTTAATCCACTGCTCAAAATCCTGTGTTGGTATGCTATCTCGGAAAAGCTGGATCATACGAAAGCTGTTCTCCAGCCTGCGCTGGTTCTGCCCCCGGGAGTAGGTGAGTAGCGCGACTACCCCACCAATCACGCCAAGCCCCAACATCAACCAACCGCGAATCTCGGTAACCAAAGATGTCTCCCTACGTTGTGCTTCTAACGCCAAGCTCACCGGAACATTTTACGGAGAGCGTTTTTGTGAAAGAATGAAGCGCAGCTGAATGCACAAAAACGAGCGTAGTAAAATGTTTCCGCGTGAAGCTTTTTGTTATGTTTATAAGCCGCCCATGAAAGTAAACTTTGGATTTTCATCATTAGTCATTGATACACCAAAGTGGCAACTTAATTCGACCTTTTTACAAACGAAGGACGCTGTCCAAAAACCTTCCGTATACGTGTAGCTAAGACTTTCATAGTCATATTGAGAAAGGTCGGTCTTGGGTCTCTCTGTATGTAAATATTCAAATATCAGGCTTTCTGCTTGGGCAGGAGTATATTTTGGTAAAACATACTCCATTGCTGACACCTTTCCCACCGTGAATAACAATAAGACCAGCAATCCGAACTTTCTCATATATCCCTCGAAAACATAACGCCGCAAGCACGCGCGGCTTTGTAGTGAA
>NZ_DFTP01000060.1:21800-22226 GCF_002381585.1 Marinimicrobium sp. UBA4209 | reverse complement strand
CGCGCGGCTTTGTAGTGAAGGCGCAGCCGTAACGAAAAAGCCGTCGCCGTGCCTTGCTTTGTTAAAAATTATTCCCATGAAGGAGGCCATCCATTTAGAACCGCCACCGATACACCCGCAATGAACACTNNGGATAACGAAACTTGTGGCAGAACCTTGCCCCAGCGTGGTCGCCGCTGGACCAATAGCTTCTACTTTGGAGGTACCGGACTGTAGGCCAAGCGCTTATAAAGCTTTGATCACTCCAAATAGTAGGCGACCCTGCATGAAACCACTGAGCAGAGTGCCGCCGCCTCAGCAGAATCAAAAACGCCCACTGGATCAGGCTGGTAGCTAGCATCGTTGCCACTATGACGATGATAGCGATAGCTGTTGGATGATAGTTAGATAGGTCCATGGAATTTTTAACGCTGAGGTAACCGGCGC
>NZ_DFTP01000060.1:1138-21719 GCF_002381585.1 Marinimicrobium sp. UBA4209 | reverse complement strand
ACGCTTTTGGCGTCCGGTTGACCGCCTGGTTATGCATTTTCCAGTTTTTCAATGACTTGCTGGGGAGACAACTCTGCCCCTTCCCAAACTTTTACTTTGTGCGCGCCCGCCCCGAAAGCTAGCTCACGGAATATCTTGACCTCCACTTCAGATAGACCACCTTCGGTCAGTTCCAGAGGATGAATCAAAACTGCGGGGCTTCTTTTGATTAATTTTTTCGGGAGAACCTTGCGGATACCGGTACTCAGATGATGCTCGGCCCGTGAAAAATCTCCTGCAAGAAGACGGAGAGTACTGAATGGCTGAGGAGCGGAAACGATTTCCACAGCAGAGTCACCTGAGACCTTCACTATTTCGAATCGATTCCGCGAAACCTTTACGTAGAGTTTTTCCTCGAACAGCTTTCTCAAAGCTTTGTCTTCCTATGCATAACATTTGTATATCGAGCCAGCACGCTTTTTCGCTATGCACATTTCCGCTTGAAAGCCGCTAACTCATTGAAATTAAAAAATTAAATTGAACTTTAGCACAGAAACAGCAGGCGGAAACCGTGCCAGCTCAGTTTTCGTCCGGATGTCGCCTGTTATTTACCCCAGTAACATTTCTAACCTACTGATAAAAAAGGAAAAACTATCATCGGACCGCAAAAAACGCGCTCTGTAAAGATGACCTGTACGCCAAACTTTGCAAGAGTCTCAAATATACTGTATAAAAGTACAGAAATTGATCGTTATTACAGGGAGTGATTCTGATGCCATCCAGCCCTTTTATGGAGATGATTCGTCGTGATATCCGCCTTCGCGGATACAGTCTACGCACTGAGAAAACTTATCTTTTTTGGATCAAGCAGTTTATTCTCTTCAATGACAAACAGCACCCCACTGATATTGGGGTCAGCGAGGTTAAAGCGTTTTTAACGTGGCTAGCGGTGGATCGTCACGTCGCTGTCAATACACAGAAAGTCGCGTTGAACGCAGTGGTGTATTTGTATCATAAGGTTCTGGACACACCGCTCGGTGAAATTGATTTCTCTCCCGCGAGCAAACAGCGTCATCTACCTACAACGTTAGCTCCCCGAGAAATTCGCGCGATCCTGTCCCATTTGCCCCAGCCTCAGCGGCTCATCGTTTCTATTCTCTATGGTAGCGGTTTAAGAGTGTCTGAATGCCTGCGTCTCAGGGTTCAAGATGTGTGCTTTGATCGAATGTCGCTGACCGTCCGCGACGGCAAGGGAAAAAAAGATCGTCAAACGCTTCTGAGTCAATCGGTGGTTCCTGAGTTGAAAGAAGCCATTGAAAAAGCACTTACGATTCAACAAAAAGACAACCAATCCGGCATCGGCCCGTCCATGCCCGGCGTCCTCGCGAAAAAGTATCCCTCTGCCTATCGCACACCTGGATGGATGTTCATTTTCCCATCTGAATCGGTCAGCGAACATCCGCTTACCGGCACGCTTTGCCGGCACCACTTGCACGATTCCGCCATTCATTCGCGACCCACTTGCTGCAAAGCGGTTATGACATACGCAGCGTGCAGGAGCTATTGGGCCACAACGATGTGAGAACGACGCAGATTTATACCCATGTGTTGGGGCAGCATTATGCGGGAACGCGCAGCCCCTTGGATGCACTTGCGGATTAATGTGCCAGACCGGCGTTTAGGCACGCTACCGCCCGTAGTGCGACATTTTCTCTTGGTAGAAAGTATTTCAGAGAGCATGTGGCAACGGGGCTTATTTGGTTGTTTGGGTAAGGTAGCAGGTGGAGAGCGAAAAGCAAGTTGGAGCAGGATTGTTGCATCGTGTGTCGGCACCACATGGGTGCCCTACTCAGTCGTCGTTCATTGGGAGGATCTTGACCACTTGCTCCTGGGCTTTGCGCTCTTCCTGGCTGGTGTTGACGCGGGTTTCGATTTCCCGCATCTGGGGTTGGATATGCTGTTCCTGTTTGAAGCCGCAGTCGACGCATTCGCGGTAGTCGGTGCCGTCTTCGTTGTACACGCGAAGGCGGTCCATGGCGGAGCAGCGGGGGCAGACGGCCCCGGCGATAAACCGGGGCGTTTTGCTGAAGGCCATATCAGGCAGCCTCCTCGTCGATGCCGCTGTGGCGCAGCAATGGGGCGATGCTGGGCTCGCGGCCGCGGAAGTTGACGAACAACTCCATGGGCGGGCGGCTGCCGCCCTGCTGGAGGATTTCTTTGAGGAAGCTTTCCCCGGTGTCCCGATTGAAGATGCCCTCTTCCTCAAATCGGGAGAAGGCATCGGCGGAGAGCACTTCGGCCCACTTGTAGCTGTAGTAGCCCGCCGCGTAGCCGCCGGCGAATATGTGGCTGAAGCTGTTCTGGAATTTGTTGAACGCCGGTGGCGTGATCACGGCCACCTGGTCGCGCACTTCATCCAGCAGTTGCTGGGGCGCTTTCGGGCTATTGGGGTTGTACTCCGCGTGCAGGCGGAAGTCGAACAGGGAGAACTCCAACTGCCGCACCATCTGCATACCGGACTGGAAGTTCTTGGCTGCCAGCAGTTTGTCCAGCAGGTCTTTGGGCAGCGGTTCGCCGGTTTTGTAGTGGCCGGAGATCAACGGTACCACGTCCGGTTCCCAGCACCAGTTTTCCAGGAACTGGCTGGGCAGCTCTACCGCGTCCCAGGCCACGCCGTTAATGCCACTGACGGCGGCCACGTCGATCTGGGTCAGCATGTGGTGCAGGCCGTGCCCGAATTCATGGAACAGGGTGGTCACTTCATCGTGAGTGAGCAGTGAAGGGGTCTCGCCCACCGGAGGGGTGAAGTTGCAGGTCAGAAACGCGACCGGCCGCTGCACACCACTGGCGGTCTGGCGGCGCACACGACAGTCCGCCATCCAGGCACCGCCGCGTTTGTTTTCCCGCGCGAAGATGTCGAAGTAGAAGCCTGCGATGTGTTCACCGTCTTTGTAGATCTGATAGAAACGCACGTCGGGGTGCCAACTATCAAAGCTCGCCACCGGCACAATGTCGATGTCGTAGAGGCGTTTGACCACCTCGAACAGGCCGCTGATCACCCGCTCGGCCGGGAAGTAGGGGCGTAGCTCTTCCTGGGACAGGGCATAGTCCGCCTGCCGGAGTTTTTCGCTGAAGTAGGCCAGGTCCCAGGCTTGCAGGTCGGTGCAGCCTTCTTTTTCTGCAAAGGCTTTCAGTTGCTGAACGTCCTGCTCCGCCAGAGGTTTGGACTTCTCGGCCAGCTCGGTCAGGAAGTTTATGACCTGTTCTGTGCTGTCCGCCATCTTGGTGGCGAGGGAGCGTTCGGCGTAGTTATTGAAACCCAGCAATTGCGCAAGCTCATGGCGCAACGCGAGGGTCTCGTCGATGATCGCGGTATTGTCCCACTCGGCGGCACTGCTTCCATCGGCCTTCTGACCTTCCGCGGACGCACGAGTCACAAATGCGGTGTAGGTCTCCCGGCGCAGGGCCCGATCTTCGGCGTAGGTCATGACCGCCAGGAAGGAGGGGATGTCCAGGGTGGTGACATAGCCTTCCAGGTCTTTCTGCTTGGCAGCCTGAGCAGCTTGCTCCAGAGCGGAGTCGGGCAGGCCGGCCAGATCCTGCGGGTCGGTAAAGTGTTTGTACCAGGCTTGGGTAGCGTCGAGCACGTTGTTGGCAAACTGGGTAGAGAGCTCACTGAGGCGTTTTTTGATCTGGCCATAGCGTTTTTTGGCCTCGCCCTCCAGGGCCACACCCCCAAGTCGGAAATCCCGCAGGGCGTAGTCGATGGACTGGCGTTGGGCCTGGCTCAGCTGGTCGTACTCCGGGCTGTCGGCAATGGCCTGGAAGGCTTCATACAAGCGCCTGTCCTGGCTCACTTCGGTGTTGTACTCGGTCAGCAACGCCACGCTGGCGTTGTACGCCTCGCGCAGGGCCTCGCTGTTGACCACCGCGTTCAGGTGGCTGACCGGGGACCAGGCCTGCTCCAGGCGGTCCTCTTCGGCTTCCAGCGGAGCGACGAAATTGTCCCAGGTCGGTTGATCCAGCCCGTCCAGCAGCCGCTCGCGATGGGCGCGGTTTTCGTCGATCAACTGCCGAATGGCCGGTTCCACGTGCTCCGGCTTGATGGCTGAAAACGGGGGCAATTCGTGGGTTTCCAGCAGGGGGTTGGCCATAAGGTTATCGCTCCAAAACTCTGTGTCTGTGACTCAAAAAACGGGGTTATCGCGTTGAACATTCGCGCTCGGCGGCCCGGGACGCTACCATGATACATCGTTACGCGGCGGCGGGTAGACGCCCGCTCCAGCCGACGCTCCGTGTCCGATGCCCTGTATGAGGTAACCCATGACCGCATCTGCTCCCTCTTCGCCCGCTCTGCGCCGCTACCAGGGCGTCGCCCCGACGTTGGGCGAGCGCGTCTACGTTGACCCGGCCGCCGTGGTAATCGGCGACGTGACCCTGGGCAGTGATACGTCCGTCTGGCCCTGTGCGGTCATTCGCGGCGACATGCACCGTATACGTATAGGCGAAAGGACCAGTATTCAAGACAACAGCTGCCTGCACATCACCCACGCCGGCCCCTTCAACCCGGAAGGCTACCCGCTGACCATCGGCGACGACGTCACCGTAGGCCACTCGGTCACCCTGCACGGCTGCACCCTGGGCAACCGCATCCTGGTGGGCATCGGCTCCACCATACTGGACGGCGCCGTGGTGGAAGACGAAGTGGTAATCGGCGCCGGCACCCTGGTACCGCCGGGCAAACGCCTGGAAAGCGGCTACCTCTATATGGGCTCACCCTGCAAACAGGCCCGCCCGCTCAAAGACAGCGAGCGGGAATTCTTCAAATACTCCGCCAGCAACTACGTGGCGCTGAAAGACCAGTATCTCCAAGAACAACAGAGCTGATCGCCCAACCACCAACACCCACGAGGCACTCCGCCATGCAAGAAGTCTATTTGCCGGAAAACAACATTGAGGCGCACCTGGTACAAGGGTTGCTCGAATCCGAGGGGATTGATTGCGAAATCCGCGGTGAATATTTGCCCGGAGCCGCGGGGGAGTTGCCGGCGGGAAGCACGGTGTCGTTGTGGGTGCACGAAGCGCAGTTTGAAGACGCCAAGCGGGTTTTGGCGCGGTATGAGGCGGGGGAGTTTGCGGCCGAGTAGCGTTTTAATTTTAGGATCGATTCAATCTTTACCTTTGGTTACGGCGGATGCGCGCTTTGCGCTTATCCGCCCTACGCGAGCTGCGGACGTGAATCAGACTATGAGGCCGGGATAGGGGTTCACCCTTTCAAGACCGTGGAGCGGGGGACCCGCGATGCGAGCCCCCAGGGATGGGTTTACGGCGTGTCTTGAAAGGGTGAACCCCTATCCCGGCCGGACTCAGACAAACATTAGAGGATCTATGGAAGCGGCATTTACAGCGTTTGCGAATTTTATGTGGGGCATGCCCCTGGTGATACTGCTGGTGGGAGGTGGCGTCTTCTTCGTCGCCTACTCCCGTGGCCTCCCCTACCGACACTTCAAACACGCCCTGCAGATCCTCAGTGGCCGCTACGACCACCACGACGACGAAGGCGACATCCCCCACGCCCAGGCACTGAGCACCGCCCTCTCCGGCACCCTGGGCCTCGGCAACATCGCCGGCGTCGCCCTGGCGCTCACCATGGGCGGCCCCGGCGCCATCTTCTGGATGTGGGTCACCGCCGTCATCGGCGTCGCCACCAAATTCTATACCTGCTCCCTCGCCGTCATGTTCCGGGGCAAAGACAGCCTCGGTCGGCTGCAAGGCGGCCCCATGTACGTCGTTCGCGAAGGCCTGGGAAAACGCTGGTGGCCGCTCGCCGCATTGTTCGCCGTCGCCGGTTTGATGGGCACCATGCCCGCCTTTCAGGTCAACCAACTCGTACAGATTGTGCGTGATGTGGTGGCCATCCCCGCCGGGCTCGCCAGCGAAAGCAACCACTTCGCCTTTGACCTCACGCTCGGGCTGATCATCGCCGCCCTGGTGCTGCTGGTCATTACCGGACACGTCCAGCGGGTTGGTAAAGTGACTTTGAGAATGGTGCCGGTCATGGTCCTGCTCTATTTGGGGATGACCCTGCTGTTGTTGATCCAGTACCTGGGCGAAATTCCGGCCGCACTACACCTGATCGTCACCGACGCCTTCAGCGGCCAGGCCGCCGCCGGTGGCGCCATCGGTACCGTCATACTGATGGGCGTGCGCCGGGGCGCCTTCTCCAATGAAGCGGGGATCGGCACCGAATCCATGGCCCACGGCGCCGCCAAAACCAAGGAGCCCATTCGCGAGGGCCTGGTGGCCATGATGGGCCCGGTGATCGATACCCTTCTGGTCTGTACCTGCACGGCACTGGCCATACTGGTGACCGACGCTTGGCAGGTGGACGGAAGTATTGACGGAGTGACCCTCACCGCCCGGGCCTTCGAAACCGCCTTCCCCAACGTCGGCGCCTACCTGTTGGTGCTGGTGGTGGCCCTGCTCTCGCTGAGTACCGTGTTCACCTTCTGGTATTACGGCAGCAAATGCCTGGGCTTTCTGATCGGGGCTCAGCATCAACATCACTACATCTGGATTTACGCCACTCTGGTAGTGCTCGGTAGCGTGGTGAGCCTGCGCGCGGTGGTGGGTTTGGTGGACGGGCTCTATGCCACCATGGCCATTCCCACCATGGTATCCGCCCTGTTGCTCGCCCCCCGGGTGAACCGGGCCGCCCGGGATTACTTCGCCCGGCACCGCAAGGGCGACCATGAACCGGCTTCTACAAATTCATAACGGTTTTTTACGCAACCATACCACCCGGGCGACGTCTAACCGACGTAGTATGGCGTATTCACTGTTAGGCGATTGGGGAGGTCTAAATGACACATCAGCGCGTTATCTCACTCCGTTTCTGGCCGAGGGCCGCGCTACTGGCCATAGTGACCTTATGGCTGGCTGCCTGCGCCCAGCAGTCGCCCCTGCCGCTGGCAGACGATTCACTGCGCCCGGCTCAGCCCGGCAACTTCGACCATGTCTTTCTGCCCCCGGGCGAACGTCTGCCCCGGATCACCACACTTTATATCGAACCGGCCCAGGTCGCCCTGAGCGATTACTGGCTGCGCGACCGAAGGGCTGATTACACCCAACGGGACCTGGATCGCATCTACGAGGATTACGGTCGCTTCCTCGACGAAGCGCTCCGTGAGGGGCTGAGTGAGCAAACCGGGGTTACCCTCACCGAGAACCGCGAAGAGGCGGACATGATTTTTCGCCCTACCCTGCGCAATCTGAACATCTACGCGCCGGACCTGAGCCGGCCGGGGATCACCCGCCACTACACGCGCGAAGCCGGAAACGCCACCTTTGACCTGGTACTGGAAGACCCCAGCGGCAAGGTACTGGCGCAGTTCATCGACCACCGGGAAACCCAGAACCTGACCGGACAGGCGATGGAGTGGACCAACCGGGTCACGAACTACCGTCACTTTAGCCGCTTGATGGACCGCTGGACCCGCAACCTGGCCGTTTACCTGCTGATTGCCGGGGCCGTGCCCGAGCCCGCCGAGTGACGGGCTTTGGTTCACCTGAGCGACGGTTTGTGGCTATAATGCGCCCTCGCGGTTGGCGGGCTACGCCCGATGATCGCCCCAAATAGTCCAAAGAGGCACTGCCTCTCACAACGAGGATGAAGCACCGTGAGTCTAGTCAAGAAACGCATCGGCCTGTTGTTGGCTGCCAGTCTGGGTCTGCTCTCCGCTCTGGCGGTGGCTCAGTCCAGTAACGTGTCCAAAGAAATCGAGAACCGCCTGGCCCCGGTAGGCAAGGTGTGCATGGCCGGTGACGATTGCGCGGCAGCGCCCGTGGCCAGCGCCAGCAGCGGTGAGCCGCGCTCCGGTGAAGAAATTTACGGCTCGGCCTGCGCCACCTGCCACGATGCTGGCGTGTCCGGTGCGCCGATGCTCGGTTCCGTGGACGACTGGGCAAGCCGCATTGAGAAGGGCTCCGAGACACTGTACGACCACGCTATCAACGGTTTCAATGCCATGCCGGCCATGGGCTTGTGCAGCGACTGCTCTGATGAAGAGATTCAGGCGACCGTCGATTATATGGTTGAAGAGAGCAGTTAATCGTTTAGCGGAAGGTTACGGCGGATGCGGCCTGCGGCCTTATCCGCCCTACGCGCCACTAGGGCGATCTAATCAAACATCCCCAACAAACTGCTCAGCGTCTCTTCGCCCTTGGCAACATTTTTCTCCGGACTGAGCTCACCGAATCCTTCACTCTCCACATCCTCCGGCGGTAACTCCTCCAGAAACCGACTGGGCGTGGTTTCAAAGATTTCCCCAAACTGCTTGCGCTTGTGGGCCAGGGTCATGGTCAGGGTTTTCTGGGCGCGGGTGATGCCCACGTAGGTCAGGCGCCGCTCTTCCTCGATATTGCCATCTTCGATACTGTTCCGGTGGGGCAGCAGGTCTTCTTCCAGGCCCACCATGAACACGTGCGGAAACTCCAGCCCCTTGGACGCGTGGAGGGTAAGCAGCTGCACCTGGTCCAGTTCGTCCTCTTCTTCCTGGCGCTCGAGCAAGTCCCGCAGCACCAGCTTGGCAATGGCTTCCTTGATGGTGGTCTCATCGTCGTCATCCCCCGGCGCCAGAGTCTTGCCCAGGGAGTCCACCAGGTACTGAACGTTTTCCCAGCGCCGCTCGGCGGCCTTGGGGGTACTGGCGTTCTGATGCAGCCAGGCCTCGTAGTCCATGTCTTCGAGCATTTCCCGAATCGCGCCGATCGGGTTGTCGCCGTGGGAGCGCTGATGCACGCCCTCCATCCAGTGCACAAACCGGCGCAGGCGTTCGAGCGCCTTGTCGTTGAGCTGACTCTCCAGCCCAAGTTCATTCACCGCGCTGAACAGCCCGATATGCCGCTCGGTGGCGTAACGCCCGAGGGCTTCCAGGGTACTGGTGCCGATCTGCCGGCGCGGGGTGTTGATCACCCGCAAAAAGGCGTTGTCGTCGTCCGGGTTTACCAGCAGGCGTAAATACGCCATCACATCCTTGATTTCGGTTTTGGAGAAGAAGGACGAGCCGCCGCTGATTTTGTAGGGAATCTGGTGTTGCTGCAGTTTGATTTCCAGCAGCCGGGCCTGGTGGTTGCCCCGGTACAGTACCGCGTAGTCGCGGAACTTGCGCTGGTAGCGCAGCCGGCTGGTGAGAATTTCCGTGGCCACCCGCTCGGCCTCCGCCTCTTCATTGGCGCAGCGGATCACCCGGATCGGGTCGCCCAGGCCCATTTCACTCCACAATGCCTTGTCGAATTCGTGGGGGTTGTGGGCAATCAGGTGGTTGGCCACTTTCAGAATGCGGCTGGTGGAGCGGTAGTTCTGCTCCAGCTTGATCACATTCAGGGCCGGGAAGTCCTGCTTGAGCAGGCTCATGTTCTCCGGCCGGGCGCCGCGCCAGGCGTAGATCGACTGGTCGTCATCCCCCACCACGGTGAGCGAGCCGCGCACGCCCACGATCAGCTTGACCAGCAGGTACTGGCTGGAGTTGGTGTCCTGGTACTCGTCCACCAGCAGGTAGCGGATTTTGCGCTGCCAGCGGGCGAGAATGTCCGGATGGTCCTGGAACAGGCGTACTGGAATCAGGATCAGGTCGTCGAAATCCACGGCGTTGTAGGCCTTGAGAGCCTGGTTGTAGCGCTCGTACACCCGGGCGATGGTCTGCTCGCCCGGGCTCTGGGCCATGGCCAATACCTCGGCCGGATCGGTCAGGTCGTTCTTCCAGTTGGAAATCTGATGCTGAACCCGGTTCAGGTGGTCGCTGTCCAGCTCGCCGTCTTTGAGCAACAGCTCCTTGAGCAGGGCCCGGGCATCTTCGGCGTCAAATATCGAAAATCCGGGTTTGAAGCCCAGGGCTTTATACTCCCGACGTATGATATTCAGGCCCAGATTGTGAAAGGTCGAGACCGTCAGCCCCTTGGCGGCGCTGCCTTTGACCAGCGAGCTGACCCGCTCCTTCATCTCCCGGGCGGCCTTGTTGGTAAAGGTCAGGGCGGCGATATGGCGAGCCGGCAGGTCGCACTGCTCGATCAGATAGGCAATCTTGCGGGTGATCACACTGGTTTTGCCACTGCCCGCCCCGGCCAGCACCAGGCAGGGGCCATCAATATAGTGTACGGCTTCTCGCTGACGGGGATTGAGCTTGGGCACAGTACCTCACCAATTCAGTGCGTGGCGTCATCAGGCGTGGCTGACACAGGGGGCCGGCATTGTAGCAGGGCGCCAAGGGCACGCAAGCACCCGCACAGACGCACGTGTCACTGCCCGACCAGCGGCCATTGGCACCCCGCGAAAGTGGTTTATTATGGGGTATAGGTGGTGTAAAGTCCTCAACTGGCGCGGATTTCTTCATGCTGTGTGGTCCGTCAAGGTAGATGAGTATTGGGTCATAAACAACGAGAACCGGATCGCCTCGTGCGGCCGGGTCGGCGGCGTCAAGGTTGAGCGCACTGAAGCCCTGCGATGCCCCCAACGATACCAAAGGAACCATGGAATCGGGCAATGGACAGAATCGTAAAGATCCTCTTTATTGACGGCGAGGAAGGCGAGTACCTGTTGCTGGCCGACCTGTTGTCAAAGATTCACCACACCGACTATCAGCTGGTCTGGCACGACCGGCTGGATGGCGCTTTGCCCGCCATTTTTGGCGATGACTACGACCTGGTGCTGCTGGACTATTACTGGGGTAGTGGCCATACCGCTCAGGACCTGCTGACCGCCGCCAAAACCCAGGCATGCACCACCCCGATCGTGGTCATGACCAGCGAGATGGAAACTGAGGTGGACCGGGAAGCCATTCGCGCCGGCGCCGCCGACTACCTGATCAAGGGCCATATCGATACCCAGCTGCTCGAGCGCACCCTGCGCTATGCCATCGAGCGTAAGCGCACCGAGCAACACCTGAGTCGCCTGGCGCACTACGACACCCTCACCGACATCCCCAACCGCATTCTCTTTCGCGACCGGCTCGAACACGCCATCCGCCTGGCGGACCGGGATCAGGGCCAGTTCGCACTGATGTTCATAGACCTTAACGGCTTCAAACAGGTGAATGACAGCTTCGGCCACGACACCGGCGACACCATGATCCGGGTGTGCGCGGACCGCCTCAAGGAATGCATGCGCCGCAGCGACTCGGTTGCCCGCATGGGCGGCGATGAATTTACCTTGTTGCTGGAAAACACCGATAATGGCGCCAACATCGCCCATATCGCCGAGAAAATCATCGAACGTATCGGTGCACCCTATCATATCGGCGGCTACGAAATGCGCATCGGCTGCAGCATCGGCATCGCGGTCTACCCGGACGCCGGCCGCGATGCCGAAAGTCTGCTCAAGAACGCCGATATGGCGATGTATCAGGCCAAGCAACAGGACGACAGTAGCTACCGCTTTTTTACCGAGGCCATGAACAAGGCCGTGCGCCTGCAACTGCGAATGGAGTCCGACCTGCGGGCCGCCCTGCGTCTGAATCAGCTCAGCCTGGAATACCAACCCCGCATCGACCTCAATACCGGGGACATTGTCGCCATGGAGGCACTGCTGCGCTGGCAGCACCCGGAGCGCGGCCTGCTCGATGCCAAAGAATTCATCAGTGTTGCCGAAGATACCGGCCTGATCAACGACATTGGCTACTGGATTGTGGAGTGCGCCTGCCAGGACCTGCGCCTGCTGCAGCGCGAGTGTCACTTGGAATTGCGTATGGCGGTCAATCTGTCAGTGCGCCAGTTCCGGGATGAACAGTTGGTGCACCGGCTGGCGGGGACCCTGAATGAGCTCGATGTGCCCGGCCGGAATCTGGAGTTTGAGCTCACCGAAGCCAGCCTGATGGACAACCTCGATCTGGTCAGCCTGTGCATGCGGCCACTATCGCACCTGGGCCTGGAATTCTCCCTGGACCAGTTTGGCAGTGGTAGCTGCTCCTTCCTGCACCTGCAGCGCCTGCCCATCCGCGCGGTTAAAATTGATTCCCGGTTTTTGGCCGCTCTGAACCACAGCGTGGACGACCAACGCCTGGTCACCGCCATGATCAACCTCGCACATAATCTGGGCAAAGTGGTGATCGCCGAAAGCGTGGAAACCCAGGAACAGAGAGATTGGCTGCAGGCCGCCGGCTGCGACCAGATGCAGGGCTATCTGTTCTGCGCCCCCCAACCGGTGGACAAGGTGTGTCGCACCATCAAGCAATGGCACAGTATCGCCTGAACCCCCAGTAACCACTGACAAGGATATCCCGGCGCGCTACACTGGGGTTTTCCCCAGCATGATCGAGTGCCCCTATGATTAACGACTTTGCCCAGAAATTCTTTCAGGAAATTGACCGCAAATTGCCGGGCTTGCAGGACATGCTTCCCAAGCAGGAAATCAAAGCCGCCGTACAGTCCGCGCTCGGCAAAATGGATCTGGTCACCCGAGAAGAGTTCGACGCCCAAACCGCCGTACTCCAGCGCACCCGCGAGCGTCTGGAACAACTGGAAAAACAACTCGCCGAGCTGGAAAATTCCTCCCGTAGGTAGGATCGGTCCGATGCTTTGGAATGAAGCGTAATCCAACAATCCCGCCAAACTCCGCCACCGGG
Source organism: Marinimicrobium sp. UBA4209 (assembly GCF_002381585.1). Taxonomy (NCBI): domain Bacteria; kingdom Pseudomonadati; phylum Pseudomonadota; class Gammaproteobacteria; order Cellvibrionales; family Cellvibrionaceae; genus Marinimicrobium; species Marinimicrobium sp. UBA4209. The sequence continues at coordinate 9,123 of NZ_DFTP01000060.1, read as the reverse complement.
GATCCAGGGCGTGCTCGCTCCGAAACCCGGAGATTCTCCGATCTAAGCTCCCATTAACACTGTGATTCACTCCCGCCTTTATGACAATTCGGCGGTGCTGCATACGTATTCATATTGCCACCGTCATGAATCCGTCTCTAGACTTCCTCCAAACATCAGTTGATGTAAATACGTAAACAACGCCGAATGTGAAGTCTCTGATAGTCGCGTTCCCAAAGAACGCCACTCCCTCCAAACGCGGTATCGGCGCCGGGCTTGCAACCCATTTCAAATAATAAACCGATGCGGTATCGCCCACTCCCGGGCAAACGGTTCTGACCCTGTGGGCAAGATGCCAACACGTTTTTCAGTCAGACACGGACGAAAAATTCACACTAACGATAATGATTTTTTACCGTCAAAAACGGAAAGACTTTTATGTTCAGCATCCATAGACTTGTGATAAACAAGGTGATGGCGCTCGGTATTGGCGCTCTGCTTTTCGGCAGCTTTCACCCCGCACTCGCCCAGGAGTGGTCCGACGCCTATTTTCGCGGCACGCCCAATGACTGGGGGCTCACCCCCATGACCTACAATCCGGACAGCGGCCACTGGGAAACCACCCAGACCTTCGACGATGACAATCCCCGCTTCAAAATCAGCCGTTACGACAACTGGAGCCAAGCCTACCCGGCCGAGGACTATCCGATCGTCGATGGCGCGGGCACCTACGATATCGCGTTCGACGATACCGATCATTCCATTGAGGTCAGCATTGCCGACACCACGTCCGACGATACCAGCTCCGAAAATACCCGACTCTGTTTCGACAATGCCCAGGGATACAGCGAACCGCATCTGTACTACTGGAATGCATCCCCTGCCGATGCGCTGAACGAGGGCACCGATTGGCCTGGTCTGGCAATGAACAAAGAGAAGGGCTTTTATTGTGTCGACCTTGTCAATCGATTGAACAGCAATCAGTTGCCAGACTCTCTCAACGTTATTTTCAACGATAACGGTGCGGCACAAACCGCCGACCTGCTGTTTGACGGAGCGCCCTGCTTCGCCGGCGATCAATGGCAGAGCCTTACCGATTGTGGACTTGATGAGCATCCGGACGACGCCCCGCCGCCCATCGGGCAAACCCCCGATGATCTTGATCAACGCCCCACGCTGAACGAGCCCCACGCCCTGCCAGTGGAAGGTAATGTGTCCGAGGGCAATTATCGTTTTGAGATCGCCTACCCCGGATTGATCGATCAGTTTGCCTCGCCGGTGATGACCCTGCCCGACCCGGTCAGTGGCCTGATGATGGTGGTCGACAAGTCCGGGCAGGTCTACGCTTTTCCCGACGATCCCGAGGTAGCGCCCGATCAGGTTCGCTCTCTGATCGACATTGAAGATCAGGTCAAGAATTATCACGAACAGGGTCTGCTCAGCATGGCTCTGGATCCGGATTACGCCAGCAACGGTTTTATCTACCTGTATTACATTCAGGGCGCCGACGATAACGAACGTACCCCCGACGGTCAGTACGGCGATGCCGTGCTTGAGCGCTGGACCATCGACAATCCAGCCAACCCCGCTGCCGTGCTGGATGACTCCGCCCGGGAACTACTGCGCGTTGAACAACCCGGTCCAGATCACAAGGGCGGCATGATGCAGTTTCATCCCGAAGAAGGCTATCTGTATTTGGGCATCGGCGACGGCGCTTACGGACATAGCGCCACCACCTCGTTCGACGAAGATCCGCGTACCAACAACAATGCTCAGGTCACCAGCAACCTGCTCGGCACGTTCATTCGGATCGAGCCATTGACCGAAGCTGAAAACGGAAAATACTATCGCGTACCCGATGACAATCCATTTGTGGATCAATCTGGTTACCGCCCGGAAATCTGGTCCTACGGGCACCGCAACCCCTGGCGTTGGGCGTTTGACACCGAAGCGCCCTACACCTTGTGGGAAACCGAAGTCGGCCAATCCGGTTACGAAGAGGTCAACCGTGTGGAACCCGGAAAGAATTACGGCTGGCCGGTGTGCGAAGGGTTGAACAACCGGGGCGAACTCGGGGGCGACCCACTCAAAGACTGCACCACGGCTTTTGAACCGCCCATCGAAGGGTACGAGCACCCAACCGGTTACTCCATCATTGGTGGTCTGGTTTATCGGGGCAACCAGTTGCCGGGCCTCAATGGACGCTTTGTGTTCGGTGACTACGTCACCAAGAAAATCTGGGCCGTGGCCGAGGGCGAAGAGAAAACCGTGGTCAGCGACGCCTTCCCGGAAAACATCGCCTCCTTCGGCACCGACCTGTCCGGCGACGAATTGTTGGTATCCACCTACGGTGTCGAGTTCGGAGGCAACTCCACCATCTACCGCCTGGTGGACGATGACGCTGACAGCGCCGCCTTGCCGGACACCTTATCAGCCACCGGGTTGTTTCAGAGTCTTTCGCCCCTGGTACCGGAAAGTGGCGTCATCCCCTATAAGGTCAACACCGAAGGCTGGTTCGACGGCGCGACGGTACAACACTTCTTACACATCCCCAACGACGAAACCATCGCCTTTGCCGACACCGAACAGTGGGATCTGCCCACCGGTTCGGTGCTGATCAAACATAAATGCATCACCGACGCTGATGGCGAAGAACGTCCCTTTACCACGGAAATTCTCTTCCGCCAGGCGAACGGAACCTGGCAGGCGGTGAATTACCACTGGAACGCCGAGGGCACTGAGGCCACACGAGTGACCGAAACCCTGACCCTCGACAATACCGATGCCGAAGGACGCACCCGCACGGTACGATCCTCGGCCGATTGCGGCTCCTGTCATGTGGGCAATGGCAGTCGCGAACCCCTGGCGTTGCACTCCCGCCAGTTAAACCGTTCGTTCAGTGAGCAAGGTGAGAACCAGTTGGATATTTTCAACCGGATCGGGCTGTTCGATACCAACATTGGTGCCGCCGAGCAGTACACCGCCTTTGCGTCTCTGGAAGACGAGAACACATCGCTTGAGGCGCGTGCCAGAGCCTATCTGGATACCAACTGCGCGCACTGCCACAACAGCGATTTCATGAACCTGCGCTACGACCAGCCGCTGGAGGACATGCGCCTGCTCAACGTTCAAACCACCGGCGGCAAATACCGGATCAAACCCTTTGATCACGGCGAAAGCCTGATTCATCTCTATCAGGTCACCGACGGCAACCGTATGCCCAAAGGCACCCGTTACACCAACCCCGCGGCAGACACCCTGTTCGCCGAATGGATCGACGCCGTCGACGCTCAACCGACCGATTTGCGCCTGCTTGGCGACACCCGGGTCAACCCGGATGATACGTTTACGCTCAGCGTCGAGGCACGCTACGACAATGGCTTCACCGCACCGGTGTCGAGCATCGACAGCGTCAATAGCAGTGACGAATCGGTGCTTTCGGTAGAAGCCATCGAAGGCAACCAGGTCACCCTTAACGCCCTCAGCGCCGGTGCCGCCAACGTCACCCTCAGCAGCAACGGGCAATCGACCAGTCTGGAGATCGAGGTGGTGTCTATCGACACCTCCCTGACCGGGCTGGCCATCTCCCCGGAGACCACCGCACTCACCGATCAGCAACAACTGGTGGCCTACGGTCTGGGTCCCAACAACACCAAAATTCATGTTCATTCGGAGGTTCAATGGCAAGTGATCAGCGGCGGCGACGTCGTGTCGGTATCGGACACCGGCCTGGTGCAACGTCTGGCCCCGGGTGAGGCCACCGTGCGCGCCACTCTGGACGAATTCAGTGCGCAAACCACCCTCACCGAGGCGGACGCCGCCCTGTCCCTGCGCTACGACAACCCTGACGACTGGGACGCCGTCAACATCTACCTTTGGACCAGCGGTGCGGGAGAAGACCAACCGCTGCACGACTGGCCCGGTGAGCCGATGGACGGACCGGATGACAGCGGTTGGTGGGTCTACCATCAAGATCCGGACGCCCTGCCCGAGGGGCAGCTGAACGTGATTTTCAACAACGGCGCCGGCGCCCAGACCGATGACCTCAACGACATCCAGGAATCCGCCAGCTACAGCGACGGCCAATGGGAACCCTGGAATGCCCACGGCGACACCGGCGGCGAAACCTATCGCCTGTCGGTAATTGGTGGCAGCACCGAGAACGCCGAGCGCGATTTCACCCCCGGCACGGTGGTTTCCATCGCCGCCCACGAGGCGCCTCTCGGGACCGAGTTTTCCGGGTGGCAGGGCGAAGGCCGCGCCTATGTAGTCGGCAACCCCGCCGCGGCCACTATCGAGCTGGTGATGCCCGCTCACAACGTCTCGATCCAGGCGCTGTTTGCCGGCCAGGAAGACGACTATCAAGCCGGCCGGGATTTCTATGGCCAACACTGCCAGAGCTGTCATGGCGACAACGGTGAAGGCGGCGTGGCCGGTGCCATCAATGCCCTGGACGACACCTGGAACCAGAATCTTCTGGCCAGCTACATCGCCGACTTTATGCCCATGGACAATCCCGGCGCCTGCGACGGCGAACAGAGCGGTGACTGCGCCTTCGAAATCGCCCGCCTGGTGCTCGCCGACGCCTGGCAGCCCTCTCTGTGCACCGACGGCAACTGCGGCGAGGGCACTCTGGATAGCCGAAACCTGCGCCTGCTCACCAAAGAGGAATACCTCAACAGCGTGCGCGATGTGTTCAATATCAACTTCTCGGCGGCGCTGATGGATACCGTCCCCGCCGATGGTCGCTACCGCAATTTCACCACCGCCTCCTATCTCTCGGCGGGCTACGACCGCACCCTGGGCTATCAATTGGTGGCCAGTGAGATCGCCGAGCAGGCGATCACCCGCTACACCTTTATGGGACTGGCCGAACAGTGTGACGACGCTGCCTGCGCCGTCGAGGCGTTCGGCAAGCGACTGTTCCGTCGTCCGCTGACCCAGACCGAAGTGGACAACTACGCCGCCCTTTACGACAACGACGACGGCGGTCGTCGGGCCCTGCAGGCGCTGTTGATGTCACCGCACTTCATGTACCGCTCCGAGCTGGGCGAGCTGGACGGTGAAACCGGCCTCTTTGCATTGGATGCCTACGAAACGGTGACCTCTCTGGCCTACATTTTCTGGGCCACCACTCCGGATGACACCTTACTCGCCATGGCCGCGGATGAGGACTTCAGCCGGTCCGAGGCGGTCAATCACGTACTGAGTGATCCGCGCTCGGAGCGCGGCCTGCGCCGCTTTATCAGCGGCTGGCTGATCAACAATCAGTACGGCTTCCCGGGCATCGACAACCCGGATCTGGTCGAAGCGCTGAAAGAGGAAACCGTGCGCTTTGTACTCGCCAACATTGAGTCCAACGCCCCCTACGCCGAACTGCTGCTCGCGCCCTACACCCAGGCCAATGATCTGGTGGCCGAGCACTACGGTCTTCCGGACACCACCAGCGGCGGCTGGTCCGAGCGCGCCTACGACGGCTCGGATCCTCGCCTGGGTGCTGGCCTGCTCGGCCACGCCAGCTTCCTGGCCTCGCGCACTAACACCGTCAATCCCTCGCCCATCAAGCGCGGCGTCTATGTGCGGGAAAGTCTGATGTGCCAGGAGTTTCCGCCACCGGCCGCGGCGGACTTCAACGTCGAATTTGAAGACTCCGACAGCAACCGGGACGCCACCGAGCGGCACACCAACGACCCGGCCTGCGCCGCCTGCCACCAGTTTATCGATGGTGTGGGTTTTGGCTTTGAGCGGTTCGACAGCCAGGGCCTGTACCGGGCCATGGAGACCCTGGGCAACGGTGAGACCGAAGAGATCGACGCCTCCGGCTCCATCAAAAGCCTCTATTCGCCGGAGACGACTCTTGACCCGGACAGCGAGGCGGTAACCTACCACTCGATACCCGAGCTGGCCCAACTGATTGCCGAAAGCGGTCAGGGTGAGGCCTGTTTTGCCCGGCAGTTCTACCGCTACGTGGTGGGCCGGGAGGAGTCCGGCGATAGCGACGAGCTCAATATCCAGACTTTTAGTCAGGACCTGCGCAACGGCGGTGGCATGCGTGACATGCTGCGCGACCTGGTGCTGTCCGACAGTTTCATTCAGCGTCGATAAGAGGGAGTGACCACCATGAACACACTGACCAATCGATCGCGTCGCCGGTTTCTGATGTCCCTGGCCAAAGGCGGATTGTTGTTACCCTTTGCCAGCCAACTGTTCGGCCAGAAAGTCCTCGCCGCCTCGGGCTTGGCACAGCGGGTACTGTTTCTTTACTACCCCAACGGCGTGGTGCCTTACAACTGGCGCCCGACCCAGGGCGAGGGCAGTATCGCCGGCTCCCAGGAACTGAGCTTTGGCCTGGGACCACTTTCGCCCTGGCACCAGAACCTGACCGTGCTGCAAAATATGACCCTGGACATCGGTCAGGGCGCTGGCGCCCACTACAATGACATGCGCGGCATCCTCACCGGCAACAACCAGATCGGCACCGACAGTGCCAGCATCGACCACCTGATTGCCGAACAGCTCGGCGATGAAGGGGTCCTGAGCCTGGGTGTGCGTACCGGTCCTAAATCCGACATCATGATCTCCAAGCCTCGGGGTTACGCAACCACGCAAAGGCCTATCCCCAACAACGACCCGAAAGACGTCGCCGAGAAACTGGCACTGCGGGTGGGGGACGGCGGTGGCGGCGAACCGAACCCGCAACTGCAGGCCATGTACGACACCCTGCTGTCGGATTTTGACCAGTTGGAAGACGCCACCCTGTCCCAGGCGCGGCAGGATAAACTTACTCGCCACCGCGAAGCGCTGGTGCGCCTGAAAAACCTCGCGGGAACGCAACTGGGCGACTGCGCCCTCAGCACCGACAAACCCGCCGACCCCTACGCCATGGCGGAACAGCAATTGTCAGCAGATGAGTGGCAACAGTTTCCAACCCTGTGCCGGGCCCAGATCGACAATGTGGTGGGCGCCTTCTCCTGTGGCCTGCACCGGGTCGCCACCCTGCAACTGTCCAAGGGCGATGAAAACGGCAACCTGGTCAACTATTCCTTCGATGAGTGTTGGCAGATGGCCCAGCAGGCCATGGACCAGGGCATCAAGGCCACCGAGAACGGCGGCGAGGTCACCCCGATCACCCGTTGGTACAACGAGTTCTCCAGTCACAGCGCTTCCCACCGCCCGGGGGACGTGCCCCACACTGCCCAAGTACGTTGGTACCACTCCCTGCTGGCCTACACATTGGAACAACTGGATGCGGCCGGTTTGCTGAGCGATACCCTGGTGGTGATGTTCTCCGAAGTGGGCGACGGCTCCAAACACGGCGGCGGCGCTGGTGCGGTGACGCTCGCGGGCGGCGCCGGCGGGGCGCTGTCCATGGGCAGGGTGATCAACTGCGGCGACGGCATCAACAACGGCTACCGCCGCTTTGGCACCCACAACCTGTTCGGCGATGTGGCGCGGTTGATGGGTGTAAACAGTTTACCCGAGCCGCATTGGAGCGGTGGCGTGGTGTAACGCTCCAGTGTATCGCCACCCCAAAACGGAACCCGGTTCCTTTTTCAACGACGCTCGATAAGGTATATTTCTTCTCGAAATACACCCACCCACGCAAGGATTGCTCATGTCGCTCGCCGTTGTCTATTCACGCGCAAAACTCGGAGTCCAGGCTCCGCTGGTCACCGTCGAAGTTCATCTCTCCAACGGCCTGCCCGCCCTGAATATGGTGGGCCTGCCGGAAACCGCCGTGAAGGAAAGCAAGGACCGGGTGCGCAGTGCCATCCTCAACAGTCACCTGGAATTTCCCGCCCGGCGGATTACCGTCAACCTCGCGCCCGCCGATTTGCCCAAAGAAGGCGGACGGTTTGACTTGCCGATTGCCCTGGGCATTCTGGCCGCCTCCGGTCAAATTCCCGAAGACAGCCTGAGCGGTTGTGAATTTATGGGTGAGCTGGCCCTGTCCGGCGAGCTGCGCCCGGTCACCGGTGCCCTGCCTGCGGCGTTGGCCGCCAGCG
>NZ_DFTP01000060.1:690-1069 GCF_002381585.1 Marinimicrobium sp. UBA4209 | reverse complement strand
GCCTGCGGCGTTGGCCGCCAGCGATGCCAAACGGCATCTGGTGGTCGCCGCCGACAACGCCGAAGAGGCCGCGCTGTGTGATTCCACTGCCGTGTTCTCCGCAAAAAACCTGCTTTCAGTGTGCGCGCACCTGCATCAGCGGGAGCGCTTACCCCAGGCCGAAGGGCCGTTCGATGCCACCGACGAACCGACCCTGGATTTTGACCTCAGTGATGTCAAAGGCCAGGTACAGGCCAAACGGGCTCTTGAGGTCGCGGCCAGCGGCGGCCATAACCTGTTGATGTATGGGCCGCCGGGGACTGGCAAAACCATGCTCGCCAGTCGCCTGCCCGGCATACTGCCCCCGCTGGAAAATCGTGAGCGGTTGGATGTGGCGGCG
>NZ_DFTP01000060.1:0-618 GCF_002381585.1 Marinimicrobium sp. UBA4209 | reverse complement strand
TGTATTCAGTAGCCCCCGGTGCCGGCAGTCACAGCAATCGGGTACGGCCTTTCCGGTCACCCCACCACACCGCCTCGGCCATTGCATTGGTGGGCGGCGGCTCCAATCCGCGCCCGGGGGAGATTTCTCTGGCCCACAGCGGCGTACTGTTTCTGGATGAGTTACCGGAATTTCACCGGCATGTATTGGAGGTGTTGCGCGAGCCATTGGAGAGTGGTGAGGTACGCATCTCTCGCGCAAAGGCCCAAGCGGTCTACCCGGCCCGCTTCCAGTTGGTTGCGGCCATGAACCCCTGCCCGTGCGGTTACCACGGTGCGGCCGAAGGCGACTGCACCTGCACGCCGGATCAGATTCGTCGCTACCGGGACAAAATTTCCGGTCCGCTATTGGATCGCATTGATATGCACGTACCGGTTCGGTTACTGAAACGCGGGGAGCTGCAGAGTAAAGGTGAAGGCGAGCGCAGTACCGTTGTGCGCGAACGGGTGATTGCCGCCCGGCAGCGGCAGCTGGACCGGCAGGGCAAAGCCAACCATCAGTTGAGTGTGCCTGAGCTGGAGCGGGTGTGTGCGCTGACGCCGGCCAATAAGAACCTGCTGGAGGATGCGATTGAAAAGC
>NZ_DFTP01000118.1:0-2901 GCF_002381585.1 Marinimicrobium sp. UBA4209 | reverse complement strand
GCTCGTTCTTGCCGTTTTCCCAGAGGTGCGACGTCGCAATGACCGGCACGGATAACCATCGGGCGGGCCGACCGAGACTTTTCTGGTGTCGCGCAAAAATAATTTCCTGCCGAAGAGCGCCAATCATTTTCATGGCAAACGCTTCGTAGGACACCACCAGATTCATACCTCCCTTATTACCCAGAGCGGCGCTGACAACGGCCTCCTCATTCAGGGCTGTGATTACCGAGCCGTGAAGGGATTCCGCAAGGCCGGGCTCGGGCGTCAGGGTGCGATGCTTCAGAAGGTCAAGCGACTGGTTCATCTGATTACTACGCAATTCATCCGGGTTCCCCAGGCGAATACGAAGCGCCGGGTTGGCCTTTACAAGGGCAACAAACTGCCGATCAATCGCCACCATGGGCGACTCTGATACCGCCGTTTGCAACCAGACCGGTTCGGGTACAGTTTGCAGCTTGACGTCACGACAACTCAGCGGATGATCCTTTTCCGCAGGCCGATCGTCTGCCCGGTGAGTTGCCAGCACGTCGCGGGCGCCGTGAATCTCGATCTCGGGCACAAACAAACGGGCAATGGATTCGTTAAAGTGCCTGCGCGAGACCTCATCAAATCTCGGTATTGCCGGAAGCGGGGTACCATGCGCCGCGTTTGAACCAGCACCATAGAAACCATAGCCTTTGACCGTCTCGGCAATCAGATAGGGGAGCTTTACAGGGTACCTCATGTGGCCGGCGCTGACCTGTTCGCTGCACGCCTGAAGCCTCGATTCGGCCTCGAAGATGCCCCAGATAAAGGCCGCAGGATCGCGGCCATCAATGAGTATGGGGTAAAAGCCATTGAGCTCCAGGTGCTGCCGGAACCAGTCCGTCCCCCCTTGCAGAAAAATGGTTGACCGTTGATCAATGCGGCGCCCGTTAGCAATCATCACCGGGGTCACCAGGCCACAGTCCTCGGCTCGCCACCAGCGGCTTGCCCAGTCGCTGCCCCGCTGCTCCTCAAATGCCCCATCACTGAGAAACGCGACCAGACGCTCCCCCGGCAGCGGCATGTGGGTGTATTGCAGTTCAGCGAAGCCCAGATATCCGCCCTCGATCAGCCCGCCGGCAGTGTGGGGGTTGACGTGACTGCCCAGGGGAACCCCCGGTGTGCCATCCGGAGTGACGGCGTAGCTGTAAAAGTCACTCACCAGCCGGGACAGCCCCGCCTCGTCGAGCGTGTACCGAGCCTGCTGTTCTGGATGCAGATTGCCGAGCAGTATGTTGACGCTTTCGATAGCCGCCACACAGTGCCCCTGCCCCATCAGCCAGCTACGGGTCAGCCCCGCCAACGCGTTGGCGGCCGTGTAGCCAAGATAGGCAGGCACCATGTTCAGCGAACCACCGGTATGCCCCTGAGGATTTTCCTTGAAGTCATCCGCCGCCAGCGGCTGTCCGGACAGGTCCACTCTGCTGGCATAAGTCATGTGGGCTACCAGCCACATGGCCGCGTTGGTGAGGGTGTCTGCAGCCTCGAAAATAATCAGGGCATCGTCGAGCGAGTCATAACGCCCGGCACAAACGAGTTCCTGGCACAGGTCGAACACGCGCACCTGGGTCAAATCGGTATGTTCGATCACCCCGCGCCCTTTTGCCCAGTTGGCAAACTGGGGGTAACGCTGCCGGTATTGGGCAGCACGCTGCTGGATTCGATGTGAATCCTCAATGGAATAGCCGTTCATGATCTCTCCCTGATAACTCTACTGACGTTAATGGTGGCCTACTAGAAATCCTCGCCGTAAATATCCGGATTACCCCGGGTATTTGCCCGGTCTCACATCAAAGACGCAAAATGGATTGGTAGCTTGCCACCTCCACCTCAAACCGGGTGTTCTGACGCAAGTGATCCTTCATGGCCTCCAGCGCATCAGGGTCTCCATGAATCAAGTTGATCGGCGTTTCGGGGGCTAAGTCACTTTGAGCCAGCCACTGTTCGATCTCTGTGAAATCTCCATGTCCGGAAAGCCCACTCAACACCTCCAGCCGGGCCTTGACCGGAATCCAGTCGCCGTGGATCTTGATCCTTTCCGCTCCATCAACCATTTTGGCGCCTCGTGTCCCCCCTGCCTGATAACCGGCAAAGATAACGGTTGTACGGTGCTGGCCGAGGAGACGTTTGAAGTGATGAAGAATGCGACCGCCCGTTGCCATACCGCTGCCTGCAATAATTACGTGCGGGTAGGCCTGATCAGCCAGCGCCTTGGAGTCCTGGACGCTGCGGCTATAATGAACGGTGCTGCACATTTCGTGGCATTCTGAACTGCTCAACCGATGCTGATCTTCGTAGCGGCAGTAAATCTCAGAAACATCAATCGCCATGGGGCTATCCAGATAAACTGGCAACCTTGGAATTCGTCCCGCCTTCATCAGGTCGGTGAGCATATGCTGCAAGACCTGCGCTCTGCCCACGGCAAAGGCCGGAATCAGTATATTGCCCCCTTTGTCGACGGTTTCATTAACGATGTCTGCCAACTGCGACAACGGGTCCGCATCGTCGTGGCGACGATTGCCATACGTTGACTCCAGCATCAGCATGTCCAGAGCTGGCAGAGGCGCAGGTGGCCTCATGAAAATATCATTGAGGCGGCCCACATCGCCGGAAAAACCGACGCATTTACCTTCCGCCTCGATGATGACACAGGCCGCCCCGAGAATGTGCCCGACCGGTCGCAGATGAAAGCGTATATCACCGAGCTGGATCACTTGGTGAAAGTCCACCGACTGAAACAGCTCCATGCAGGCTTCTGCATCCTCCTGATCATACAGGGGCTCCGGATTCTCATGCCTGCTCAGCTTATGGCGGCCGAGGTAATGTGCCTCCTCTTCCTGAAGATGGCCGCTATCGGCCAGCAATATGCTGCATAGC
>NZ_DFTP01000031.1:57180-84926 GCF_002381585.1 Marinimicrobium sp. UBA4209 | reverse complement strand
ACCGTGCTGGCGGCCAAGGTGCTCGACAGCAAGCGAGAGTTGCGCGCCTTTCACGGACGGGTGGCCATCGGCATTCTGATTGTGCAGGACCTGATCGCCCTGGTGGTCATGGCCTTTGCCAACGGCGAGACGCCCTCCTGGTGGGCGCTGCTGATTTTCGCTCTGCCGCTGTTGCGTCCGGTGTTCTATCGCCTGCTCGACATGAGTGGCCACGACGAGTTGCTGATGTTGCTGGGCTTGCTGTTGGCACTGGCCGTAGGTGGCCAGGGGTTCGAGTCTGTGGGACTCAGCTCCGAACTGGGAGCGCTGGCCTTTGGCGCCCTGCTGGCCAATCACCCGCGCGCGACCGAGCTGTCCAACTCGCTCTGGAGCGTAAAAGAACTGTTTCTGGTAGGTTTCTTTCTGCAGATCGGCATGGAGGGGTTGCCCGACGCCGACATGCTGATTTTTGCCGCCATCATGACGCTGGTGCTGCCCCTCAAGGGGCTGCTGTTCTTCGTATTGCTGCTGGCTTTCAAGCTGCGCGCCCGCAGCGCCTTTCTGACTGGCCTGAGCCTGAGTAACTACAGCGAGTTTGGCCTGATCGTCGCCAGTGTTGCGCTGCCGGAGTGGCTGGTGCCGATTGCCATTACCCTGGCGTTTTCCTTCGTGCTCTCCGCACCGCTCAACCACATCGCCCATCCGCTCTACGAGAAGCTGGCCAACCGCCTGCAGAAGCTGGAACGGGATAGCTGGCATCCGGACGAGCAGCCGATCTCCCTGGGTGATGCCGAGGTGGTGGTGATGGGTATGGGCCGCACCGGTGCCGCCGCCTACGAACGCCTGCAGAAGCAGGGCTATAAATTGATTGCCCTGGATTCGGACCCCGGCAAGGTGGACAAACACCGTAAGGCGGGACGCAATATTCTGTTCGCAGACGCCGAGGATCAGGCCTTCTGGCAGGGGTTGGACATGACCCAGATCAAGGCGGTGGTCCTGAGCATGAGCGACTCGGAAGCGAAGATCATTTCCGCCAAAAAACTGCGCAGCAATGGCTTTGAGGGCTATATCGTTTCCCATAGCCTGTACGAGGATGAAGCCAACCGCATCGACGCCGCTGGCGCCAACCGGACTTACCTGACGATGAACGAGGCGGGCACCAGCCTGGCCGAGCACATCTGTCAGTACATGCAGACCGGCCGGGCCGAGCACTGATCAGGCGACGGCCTGCTCAAGGAACCGGCGCATCCACTGGCCAACACGCTCACCCTGGTGAGGAACCGAGTAGCTTTCAAGCACCCTGGCCAGGTGGTCTGGCGTAAGTTCCTGTTTGCGGTACTGCAACAGGGCCTGAGCGTAGTCCACGCTGAATTCCGGATGGCCCTGAATGGCCAGAACCCGACCGGGGATATGGAAGGCCGCGTTCGGACAGAAGTCGTTACTGAGCAGACGTTCGGCGTCGGGCGGTAAGCGGGTCACCTGGTCGCGGTGGCTGATGATCAACGATACCGATTCGGCATCATCCACAAACGGTGGCTTGGTCAGCAACGGATAGGTCATCACCCCCAGGCCCCAACCGGTGTCCGCGCGCCCGGCCTCTCCACCCAGCGCGTGCGCCAGCAGTTGATGGCCAAAACAGACACCCACCATCGGTTTACCCGCCTCGAACAGCGCCCGGACATACTCACGCAGTCGGCGAATCCAGGGCTCATCGGAAAAGGCATCGTACTGGCTGCCGGTGATCAGGTAGGCATCATACTGATCCATGTCCGAGGGATAGTCGCCCTCAATGACCCTGAAAATGTCCATCTCCCAATCGAGCTGTTGACGCTCGAACAGCGCCTCAAACATTCGGCCGTAGCTGTGGTACTTAGGCTGCAACGCCTCTCTCAGAATATCCGCATCCAGAATGGCCAATCGCATGCACTGACTCCCGTCTTGTTGATCAACTGCCGCCCAGCTTAACCCACCTTCCGCCGGATTCCACCACTTCGAAGCGCGCCCACTGCCTGAATTCTTCCCGCTGACAAATGCCGGTCTCATAGGCGTTGGCGCCGGCGACGTTTTTATAGATCACCTGATCCCGGCGCTGTTCCGCGGCATCCGCCGCATCAACGACTTGCCTCACACACCAGCGATTCCCCAACTCTCCGTTACTGTAGAAACGACCGGCATCAATTCGCTGCGGGTGCTCGACCTGCTGCTCGGCGTGTTCGCGTGCCAGCTGCGTCAGCTCCACCAGCTCTTCCGTTGTAATGTCGACGTAGGAATTCAGCTGCTCCATGGCGGCCGCCAGATCTTCCTGACTGAGGGTGATGGAGCCGACTTTGGGCGGCGCGTGTCTGGTATGGTCCAGGCGGCGACTCCAGTGGGCCGGATAGCGGCGCCACGCGAAAAAGCTGTTGAACACCACCGCCGTGGCCACCAGGGTGAGCGCATTCAGGGCCACCGGGGTGATCACATAGTGGTAACCCATGGAATGTACACTGGCCCCACCGATGACCGCCACCAGAGCGGTGGCACCGCCCGGCGGATGAATGCAGCGCAGGTAATGCATGGCGGCCACCGCCAGCCCAACGGCCAGGGCCGGCGTCCAGAGCGTACCGGGGAACAACTTTTGGCAACTGACCCCGACTATTGCGGAGACCAGATGGCCGCCAATCACCGCCCAGGGTTGGGACAATGCCCCGTGCGGTACGGCAAACAGCAGTACCGCCGAAGCGCCCATGGAGGCGAGCATCAACAGGGCACCGACGTCGGCCAGATACCAGTGGGAGAAACCATAGACCGCCAGAATGCCCACGAAGGCACCCAGTGCCGATAGCAGCTTTTCGCTGTGACGGGTCCGGTTGCGCTCAATGCCAAGATAGGCAAGAATTTCTCGCCAGAGAGAGGAGATAGACACCAAACTGTCCTTATGCACCAAAAAAGTGCGCATAGTATCATTAGCCGGACCACCATGCGTCGGTTATGCTGGCGCTCAGCATAGGAATTCACGTCGGGAGCACTTGATGAACACAGCCACTCAGGCTCTGAAGGGCCGCTTGCAGACGGTGGGCGAAGAAGCCGCCAATACCATCAGCCACGGGATCGGCCTGATTGCCGCCATTATTGCCACACCGTTCATGGTGGCCCGGGCCATTCGCCTGGAGGACCCGGCCTTTGTGGTGGGCGTCAGCATCTTCTGCGCGACCATGATCGTGCTGTACCTGGCCTCCTCCGTGTACCACATGCTGCCGCAGGGACGGGCCAAACGGATTTGCAAGGACATCGATCACTCGGCCATTTACCTGCTGATTGCCGGCACTTACACCCCCTTTACACTGGGCGCCTTGAGCGGCCCCTGGGGTTGGACGCTGTTTGGCATCATCTGGGTGCTGGCGGCTTTTGGGGTGTTGATGAAGAGCCTGAGGAAGCTGCACCACCCGGTACTCTCGGTGGGGCTGTACCTGGTCATGGGCTGGATGGTGCTGGTGGCCATGCACCCGCTAACCCGCGAGGTACCGGCCGCCGGTATCGCTTGGTTAGTGGCGGGTGGCGCATCTTATACGCTGGGTGTGGTGTTCTATGTGCTGGACTCGAAGGTCAAGTTCGCCCACTTTGTCTGGCACCTGTTTGTGTTGGGCGGCACCCTATGCCACTTTGTCGCGGTGTTTGGTTATGCCCACTGAGGTGGGTCAAGCGACTTGAAACAGACGATCAAAAAATCCAGGCGATCATCAACCAGAAAATCACAAAAAACAGGAAGAAGCCCAGCAGCATAAACTGCAACTCCCCCAACAGGCCGTCGCCGGAAGCCACGGCGAAGACCAGAAACAGCACGACGGTGACAAAGAAGGAGACAATGGCGGCGGTTTTCAGCCCCATGCCGGGTTCCAGATAGGACGCGGAGAATTCGGCCAGGGAGGGCAAAAGCAACATCGCCGCCACGCCCACCAACACCACCAGCGAAACCAGGACAATGGCAATCTTGCGGGATTCGTTCCTGTCCTTGCGATCTTCTTCCCCCACCATTACCGGGCGCCTCCGTTCTGGCGGGCCTTGATCAATTCGCGCACCCGGTTGGGTTCGGGCATCCCCTTGGCTTCGATTTCAGGTTGGTCACCAGCGGTGTAGATCTGGATCGTACCCACGCCAAAAATGCGATTGAAAAAACTCTGGTTGACCCGCACGGTGCGAATGCCCGAAATACTGAACTCGGCCCGGTTTTTACTGAGCAGGCCCTGTTCGTACAGAATGTCGTGCTCTTTCACCGTCAGCAGTGAGCCTTTACACTGCAAATACCACCAGAGCAGAATCAGCAGCCCCAGCCCGAAAACCGGAATCAGCAACAGGCTGACGATAAAACCGATGGGGTTGTTCTTGAACATGGCGGGGTGTTCGGAGTACAGGGGTTCGCTCATGGCAGGCTCCTTGTTCTTGGGTCAATGAGCTTGATAATAGCACTCCCGTGCGCCCCCTGCAGCCGGGGTGGTTCACACCCCGGACGATTCACTGAACTTCAGCGTGCCTTGAGTGGCAGCTCCCGGTAGCGGTTCTTGCCGGAGCCACCATCGGCGCCGCCGTCATAGACGTAGCCATAAGCCGCAGAAGCTTCATTCCGTTTGACCAGCGCACCGCGCACCCACTGCACCGATTCATCGTCGACCAACAACCGGGCTTCACTCCAGTCGCCCTCACCACCGTGTTCGGTGTGGTAGAGGTGGCCGGTATCCTCCTCAATAAACAGCACCTGGACACTGTTGCCATAGGCGATGGCGTCCGCCCCGGTCTGATCGGCGTCAACGGCGTTCTGGACCACGGTGCGGTCGCTCACCTGAACCGGGTCACTCCAGTTGCCCTTGGCGTCGAGCCGCCGCTCACAGAGATAGCCGTCCGCCCGCCGATAAATCATCACGACCGTTTCGGACTCCGGCTGATACACCAGGGGCAGAATGGAGCCGATATCTTCACTATCGGTGCCGAGTCCCTCCGCGATGGTTTGCCGCTCGGTCAGTTCATCATTGGGTAGTAATTGACGGTAGAACGCCCTGCCGTCATCGCCGGTGTAAGCCAGGTGCACCACACCATGCTTGCCGAGCACCAGCGCCGGGCCTGACAGAGCCGGACCGATGTCGGCATCAATCACGGTTTCCTCGCTCCAGTCACCCTCGGGTGAGCGGGTGCGGGAGTGAATTTTATCGGGGCCACCGTATACCGCCACCACGCTACCATCGGAGCGCACAGCGATATCGGCCACCTGGGTAGGTGGCTCTTCGGGGGAGGCCAGTCGTTCGTCGCGAATGGCCCAGGTATCCGGTTGCTCGGGGTGATCTGAGGTGCGGAACACGTGATAGAACACATGATCGGAGGTCTGGTGCAGCATATGGATCCTGTCGTCCACCCGAACCGAGGCGAAGCCTTCCAGGTCGCCGGTTTTGGGGCGGTGTGCGCCATCCACTTCGTACCAGCTCTCTCCACCATTGGTGGACTTGACAGTCATCAGGGCATTCCAGGTTTCCGCCGGTTCCATCAGAAAGTAAAGATCGCCATTGCTCGCCTCCCAGGGGCCGATGCGCATGGGCGTTTCCACAAAGGTACCTCCCAGGTGACCATCGGCGACTTCAAGGGTTACCGAGGCCAGCACCTCCGACGCCAGTGGCTCTCCCGTCTGATCCACCAGCCGATACTCGAAACGGTCACCGGACTCGTTGAGGGCGGCTTCGTCGGAAAAGCGGCGAATCACGATGGGAAATTCCCATTCACTGTGCCCGCCCTCAGGTGACCAGACCGGTGTACGATCCGCGAAGCTGACGCCGGCACCACCGGTGAACGGTAGCAGGGAGACGCTTAACAGATCCCGGGTTGGGGCACCGTGCCCGAACGATGCGCTGGCCATAATACTGGTGCGAGGCGAGTGAGGTTGGCCTTCCACCACCAAGGCCCGCACGTCCGCCCGACTTCCTTGCGGCACATACAGTCCGGCGACGGAAGGGGGAATGTCCCGTTTGAGGTTTTCCGTAAAGACCAGTGCCTCATCATGGTATTCCACGATCAGGTCCTGGCCCGCCAGGATCAGTTTCAGCTCAAACCACTGTCCGGGTTTGATGTCGAACGGGTGAGTGGCGAGTGTGGACTCCATACCTTCACTGACGCGGACCACCTGCACGGCGTCACCGGCTTTTACGTCCACGCGCAAATAGTTTTCAGCATCCTCATAACCGAACACGACGCCTGCCTGGGCGTCCACCTCTGGCAGGCGCAGGTCAACCGCGAACTCCAGTGGCTCCCAATGGGTTTCATAGCGCCCCAGGGCCAACAGTGCCAAGTCGTCAGACTGAAGCGTCAGGTGTCCTTCATCGCCATTCGCTATCCAGGACAGCGCCGAGGCGTCGCCGCTGATGAGGTGCCAGAGCTCGTCCATCGCGTCACTGGGCTGGCGATCAAAATCGAGTTCGTACACTTTGGCGGGCTGCGGGAAATTTTCGGCCCCCAGGGGCTCCCACTCGCCATTATTGCGGCGTACGTCAAGCGGGTAACGACGCGCGGTGTTATCCGCTTCGGTGGCTTCGACTTCAAAGCGAATCCGGAAGGGCTCATCGGCGAACACGGTGGCCGGCTCGTTGGTGTCGCTGGCCCAACCACCATCGTCATTCAGCGGCAAACCGAACTCCGAGCGCACTCGAAACGCGGTTTGCCGATCGATTTCCGTTTGGGCTACGGGTTGATTTTGTTTAGGTCCGGTATTGTTGCAACCCAGTAAAAGCAACGCGCTCAGCGCACCGGCCAACAGCGGGACTATGACGCGAGGCTGGCGCGCCACAGAGCCCATAGTCGGCGCAACATTCATGATGTGGTTCATGGTTTTCCTCAGGACGTACGTTTGTCTATTTCGACATGGATTCAGGCTGACAGTGTCCGGTGAAGATACCGTCGGTCAATTCAGTCGGAAGTACACCGGCAGCGTCCAGGTCATGCGGCTCTGGGCGATGTCATCGGGCATCTTGGGCAAGGGGTTGGCCTTTTCGAGCATTTCTTCAACCGCTTCGTCCAGGCTGTTGTGCCCGGTCGGACGCATCAGTTCGTAATCGAGGATGTTGCCGTCCCGGTCAAAGGTGAATGACACCATGGCCATGCCCTGCTCGGCCTTGCGACGGGCCCTCATGGGATACTCTTTGTGGCGTTCCAACCAAGCGCTGACCTGGGTGCGGTAATCCGGCGGCGCATCCTGAATGCCGCCCGTCGCACCGGCCTGCTGCCGATCCGCGGTGCGTTTGGCCTCCTGATCGCTGTGCTCATCAGCGGACTCGGTCGACTCGTCCGTCTCTACGATCTGTTCCGGCTCGGGTTGAACCTCGGGTTCAGGCTCCGGTTCGGGTTTTGGCTCCGGCTCAGGTTCTGGTTCCGGCTCCGGTTGTGGTTCTGGCTCCTCCTCGGGTTCCGGCGTTTTGACCGGAGATTCCAGAGGCTCAGGTTCCGGCTGCGGCTGAGGTTCGGGCTCGGGGGCCGGCGTCGGCTGAGCTGGCTTGGGTGGCGGTGCCAGCGCGATGGTGATCGACTGGGCCCCGGGATCTTCCGCGCGGTGCACGGTTTCCCGGTCTGAATCCAGACGCACCATGGCCAGGGTGTGCACAGCAAACGCCAGGGATAGGGCCAACAGCCAGTGGACGGGTCGCGGTTGTTGAATCATTCGCTTTCAGTCAGTAGTTGAATCTGGGCAACACCGCCGGCACGCAACTCGGCCAACAGTTCGGTCAGGACGCGGGCTTCCAGTCGGCGATCAGCGCGCACCTGCAAGGGAGCCTCAGGCTGCTCGCGCTGGGCAAGACGTTCCGCTAATCCGGCCGGCTCTATGGCCTCGCCCATCCAGGCCAAGCGCCCATCGGCACCAATGGCCAGGTATTCCGGCTGGCTGTCCAGTGCCTCAGCGTGACGAGTGGTGGCAGGGGTCACGGCAAACGGTGGTTCCTGGATCAGGGTGCCGCTGACCATAAAAAAGATCAGCAACAGAAAAACCACATTGATCAGCGGCAGGACATTGTCCTCCGCATTGGTGGTTCGCCGGGGAATGGGCGGCAGGGAGAAATCGGTCTGTTTCAACATAGCGAGGTTTCGGTTACAGCGGTGGACAGATCAATCAGCGGTTTCGCCCAGCGCCAACGCCTGAATACCGGCATGGCCCAACTGGTCAAAGCTGTCGATCAATTCATGGAGCCTGACGCCATCCTCAGCGCGCAGTATCACCGAAGAAATACGCTCAGCCTCCAGGTCCCGAGTCAGTTGCTCTGCCAGTGCCTGGAGCGGATACGTTTGCTCGTCATAACGAAATTCTCCGTCGCCCAACAAATAGATATCGGCTGCGGGAATATCGTCATTGCTGGCCGTTTCACTACCGGTCGCCAACTCCAGGCCACTCCATTGGGCGAGGCTGGAGGCAAGCATAAAAAACAGCAGCAGGTTGAACACCACATCAATCAGTGGTGTCAGGCTGACGCTACGCTTACGACGGGGAGCGACTTCAATTTGCACCGGCCAGGGCCCCTTCCAACGAAGCGGACTTGGTGCGTTGTCCGGCTTTCGACGAGTTGCGCTCGCTCACCGATGGTTCGGTGCTATCAGCGGTGACGCGGTTGAAAACCCGACTGGTAAACACGCGACCCAGCGCATCCTGCATATCTTCGTGCAGGCGCTCGACACTGCGCTCCAGAAAGTTCAGAGCCGCCACCGTCGGAATCGCCACCACCAGACCCACGGCGGTGGTCAGCAGCGCTTCCCAGATACCGCCGGAGAGGACCGACGGATCCACCTGACTGCCGGCCGCTTCCAACTGGTTGAACGCGGCAATCATGCCAATCACCGTGCCCAGCAAGCCCAGCAACGGGGCGATATTGCCGATCACTTCCAACGGACGAAAATGCCGACGCAGGACATTGATGTCCCGGGCTGCGGTGCGGGCCACTTCTTCCCGCAGGCTGTCTTCGGGAATGCCCGCTTCACTGCCCTTGACCACCAGGTTCATGGCCTGGGCAATGGGGTTGGGCTGGCCTTTCAGACATTCGCCGGCTTTGTGAGTGTCACCCTTGCGCCAGGCGTCTATGGCCGGATCGATAAAACGGCGCTCGCCGAGACGGATGGTGCGGAATTGCCATAACTTCAGTACGACGATCGCCAGGGCGTAAATTGACATCAGCATCAGAACCATCACCACTGGACCACCCAGCTCCAATAATTCCGCTAACGTTGCCAAACTGAAACCGTTCATAATGACCTCTACTTCACTTTCGGTGTTGGTGGATGGCGGCCTTTGGCCTTATCCACCCGACATGGACTTGGTGATCATCGGCGTCGACGTGATTAACCGGCGTCTACAAAAAATGGGCCGCGCAGCTCGTAAATTCGGCCGTCGGTGTGATCGCCCGTGTAACCTTTCTGAGAGCTGAAGTACAGACGCTCGCCATCGGGACTGAATGCCGGACCACAGATTTCCGAGTCACGCTGACCGACCACATTCACCAGTTCAAACGGCGTGATATCGGCACCGACCACCACCAGACGCATTTCGCTACCATCTTCAGCCACCAGCACGTCACCACCGGCGGACACCACCAGATTGTCCACATCGTCAATGCCGGGATTGAAGGCCTGGTCGGACTGTTTGTCGTAAATCAGATCCAGCGTATTGGCGTTGGTATCCAGCGCCCACACTCGGTTATCACCTTTGGTGGTGAAGTACACCATGCCTTCGTGATACCAGCAGCCTTCCCCACCATCAAACCGTTCGGCATCGGCTACCTGTTTCCGGGTGGGCCGTTCGCGGCGTTCGGGATCTTCACCGCCCAGACGGGGAACCGGATTGGGCACTGTGTGCCACTGCACGGGACGGGTCTGCAGCGGATCGTCACCGGTCACGACTGCCACTTCCAGCCGCCCTTTGCTCAGATCGGCACGCCCACCCTCAGGATAGTACTCGGGCACAAAGCGATAGAAGTTGCCGTCCTCGGTATCTTCAGTAAGGTAGATATGACGATGAACCGGGTCCACGGCCGCGGCCTCGTGTTTGAACACACCCAAGAGCGGTGCAGGCACGGCGAGCTGACGACCGGTGGGGTCGCACTCGTAAACCAGGCCTTCATCAATTTCTTCGCAGGTCAGCCAGGTTCCCCAGGGCGTGGGGCCACCGGCGCAATTGTTGGTGGTGCCGGTACAGATGGCGTAACTGTCGACCACCTCGCCTTGCGCGTTAAAGCGCAGTGCACCCACGCCGCCCTGGCGCCAGGCTCCCACTTCGGCGTTGGATACATACACCCAGCCGCCATCGTCCATCGGGAAGGTGGCGCCACCGTCGGGCAGTGCATGCCATACATAATCAGAGCCGGCATAGGCCCGCTGTCCCGTGCGCGCCACTTCGCGAACGGAGAAACCACGAGGCACCATCATTCGGGTGTTCGGATCATTCTCAACCACGACTTCGTGCAAGGTGCCGGCGAGGTTGGGAATGTTGCTGACTTTCTTTTTCAGCGCCAAGGGCTTGGCGGATCGGGGAGAACCCTGGGTGGT
Organism: Marinimicrobium sp. UBA4209; assembly: GCF_002381585.1. NCBI lineage: Bacteria > Pseudomonadati > Pseudomonadota > Gammaproteobacteria > Cellvibrionales > Cellvibrionaceae > Marinimicrobium > Marinimicrobium sp. UBA4209. The sequence continues at coordinate 74,411 of NZ_DFTP01000031.1, read as the reverse complement.
GCAACCCCACAGGCCCGGACCGACCGCGAGCACCCCCGAAGCGATCAGACTTCTCTGCAACAGGCGGCGGCGCTGTTCATTGACGAGGCCTTCGCGGTTCCCGGTCGCTTTGCATTCTACGTTTTTCATATCAGACTCAGAAATCCAATGGTTATGACGGCTCACAATAAAACGCCCTGACGCACTCCATCCTGAATGCATCACAGCGCGCTCTGCGTCGATTTTGATGAGTTTGAGTGTGCTCCCGGTATGTGACCCTGGCGTGACTGAACGGTGAACTTAAAGTGACGATTGAGTGACAACGCCGACCACCAGCCTGTCATGAAAGCTTAACCTGCTGTTCAAATGACTGTCGCCCGACTGTCATATGAACCCGCTAGCGTGACGTCCTCTACCACAAAATCCGAGCCACTCCGGAAGAACAGGATGTTCTTCCGGAGATGGTTATTTCTTATGTTCAGGGGATAGCTCAATGTACACGATGAAAGTAAAACACCTATTGCGAGGTCTGTTCGGCCTCTGGCTGGTTGCGCTCTGCGCAGCCGTCCAAGCCCAATCCACAGGGGCCATCAGCGGCCAGGTGACCGACGCCACCGGCGAGTTCACCTTTCCCGATGCGGAAGTCCGTATTGAAGGCCAACGCCGCCGGGAAGTGACCGGTCGCGATGGCAGCTTCCGTTTTAACAATGTGCCGGAAGGCCAGTACGAACTGGTGTCAGAGTACGGCGGTGCCATGCCAGAGCGAGTGGCCGTGACGGTCATCGCCGGCGAAACCGCCGAGGTCAGCATCCGCATCGGTGGTGGCAGCGAGCAGGACAATGCCAATCAGTTGAAAGGTCTGCTGATCGACAGCCAGGCGGCGGGTCAGGCCGCGGCGATCAACCGTCGTCGTCGGGCGCCCTCGGTAATCGACGTGCTGTCGTCAGACTCGGTGGGCAACTTCCCGGACCAGAACGTCGCCGAAGCTCTGCAACGCGCCCCCGGCCTGTCCGTTCAGCGCGACCAGGGTGAAGGCCGTTTTGTGGTCATTCGCGGCATTGATCCGAGCTTCAACTCCACCACCATTAACGGCATGCGTATTCCGGGGCCGGAAGCCGACTCGCGCGCGGTAAACCTCGATGCGATTTCCTCGGATCTGGTGGAATCGGTCGAGATTACCAAGGCCATTACGCCGGATATGGACGGCGACGCCGTCGGCGGTAACATCGAAGTGAAAACCCTGACCGCCTTTGATCTGGGTGGCCGCAGCGGCAGCGTCACGGTGGGTGGCAGCTACAACACCACCAATGAAGAAACCAGCCCGGACATCTCGGCGTCTTACACCGACCTGTTCAGCATTGGCGATGGTGAAGATAACCTGGGGATTGCATTTGCCGTCAGCCAGTTTGATCGCGATACCGTTTCCGACGGCATCGAAGGGGCTCCCTGGGAAATGACCGAAACGCCGGAAGGCAATGAGGTCAACGCTCTGCTGGAAGGTGAACAGCGGGACTACGTTCTGACCCGCAAGCGCACCAGCGTCGCATTGAACTTTGACTATCGCCCGACCGATACCGACGAGTACTATCTGCGCACCATGTACAGCGAGTTCGATGACGCTGAAACCAAAGAAGAGAACATCTTCAAATTTGAGGAAGGCGACATTGAAGGTCTGGATGCGGACAGCGGCGAATTCGTTGGGGCTGAATACGAAAAAGCGCATTCCGACAGCAATAAAATTGTCGATATCACCAGCTACAGCCTGGGCGGTAAGAACGAGCGCAACAACTGGACCTTTGATTACAACCTGGGTTATGCCACGGCCGGTGAAGCGGGCGACCTGGAAATTACCGGTGAGACTCTGGCGGAAGATGTCGCCATGGGTTACGACAAGTCCGGTGATGCCCAGCAGCCGCTGCTGTACGTTATTGGCGATCAGGGCAGCAACGCCAGCGACTTCATTCTCGAGTCCGCCGAAGGTGAAAGCGTGTTCAACGAAGAGCGCGAACTGGCGGTTGCCTTCAACGCCCAGCGCGATGTGATGTTCGGTGAAGTGCCGGGCTTCATCAAGTTCGGTGCCAAGACCCGTCAGCGCGAAAAAGAAAACAATATCGACATCAGCATTTACGAAGATTTTGGTGATACCTACAGTATTGCCGACTTTGCCCAGGACTCGCCCGTGGACTATCCGCCCCGGGGCGATTTTGGCCCGGCGGTGGATCGTGACAAGTATCGCGACTTCTTCTACGGTAACCGCGATAACTTCGAACTGAATGCCGAAGACAGCCTGATCGATAGTGCGGCCGAGGACTACGATATCGAAGAAGACATCAACGCCGCCTATGTCATGGCCCAAGCCGAGTTCAAGCGCCTGACCGTGATTGGTGGTGTGCGTGTGGAAGAAACCGACTACGCGGCCCGGGGCACCCAGGTGACGATCGACGAAAACGTCAATGACGGCGAACCCCAGTTGAACGCTTTCTCAGACAGCAAAAGCTACTCGCATGTACTGCCCAGCCTGCACCTGAACTACGCGCTGCAGGACAACATGGCCGTGCGGGCCGCGCTGACCAGCACCATCGCCCGTCCGGGATTTGAAGCCGCCGGTCCCTGGCAGATCATCGAAATCGAAGGCTCCGGTGATGACATCGAGCGGGTCGCTGAAACGGGTAACCCGGACCTGGAGCCACTGGAGTCCACCAACTTTGACCTGCGCTGGGAATACTATCCCACTGGGGTAAGCCTGATGTCCGCCGGTTTCTTCTACAAGGACATCAGCAACTACTTCCTGACCGCCAATGTCGCCGGTGAAGCCCCGTTTGAAGCCTTTGATGAGGTGACTCAGACCATCAATGGCGGGGATGCCGAGCTCTACGGTATCGAGTTGGCCTATATCCGTCAGTTCGATTTCCTGCCGGGACCCTGGGACGGTCTGCTGCTGGATGCCAGCTACACCTTCACTGACAGTGAATCCGACCTGCCCGAGCGCGACAGCGGTATCCCCCTGCCCGGCCAGTCTGACCACATTGCCAGCTTTGCTCTGGGCTATGAGAAGCACGGCTTCAACATTCGCGTCGCCGCGGCCTACCGCAGCGAGTTTTTCGAAGAAACCGATGACGCTTCCGATCCGATGTTTGACCGCTACCAGGACAACCACCTGCAAGTGGACATCACCAGTAAGTACCGGATCAACGACATGGCCCAGGTGTATATGAACCTGGTCAACATCAATGACGAGCCGCTGTACGCTTACTGGGGCAGCTCTGAATTCAACTCCCAGTACGAAGAATACGGCCCCACCATTGAAGCCGGCGTGCGTCTGGACTTCTAAGCGCCGAATTTCAGGGGCCCATAGGCCCTTGACGTCAGCCCCCCGGTGCGCCGGGGGGCTTTTTTTTGTCTCCCCACTCTCCCGACCGCATCCCATGTCCCATGGGTGTACACTGGTCCCATAATCTCCCTTGGCCTGTCACCAGACCGGTTCTGGAGTCTCTTGCTATGGTGGTACTCGAACAGATTCTGAACGTTGCCCTGACCGCTGCGCCCTGGCTGCTGGCCGGCCTGTTGGCCGCAGCATTGATCAAAGCCCTGATTCCTGAGGCTGCCCTGTTGCGCTGGGTGGGCGGTCAGGGACTGGCCAGCGTCAGCCGCGCTGCGGTAATGGGTGCGCCACTGCCTCTTTGCTCCTGCGGCGCGATTCCCACCGCCTTTGCCCTACACCGGGGCGGCGCGGGGCGGGGGCCCACCACCGCTTTTCTGATCGGCACACCGGGGATTGGTGTGGACTCTATTGCCATCACCTATGCCCTGTTGGGTCCCTTCATGCTGGTCGCCCGAGCCACTGGCGCCGTCGTTACCGCCATTGCCACCGGCCTGTTGGTGACCCTGGCGGACCACGCCCCCCGGACGAGGTCCGCCACGTCAGGACACCATGAGCCCAAAAGGCACGTCGGCGACGAGGCAGGCTGCTGCCAGAGCAACACCTGTGGCACCCGCCCGGTTGCAGCGGGGTCGAATGCCGAGACCACACAGACCTCCCTGTCCCGTCGACTGCGGGACGGGTTGCGCTATGCGTTTGCCGACCTGCTGGATGATATCAGCCGCTGGTTGGCGGCCGGTCTGGTGATCGCTGGCATTCTGATGGCGCTGGTGCCGCCTCAGGCCCTGGCCGAGCACGGCAGCGGCCTTCCCGCCATGTTTCTGATGGCGATTGTCGGTATACCGTTGTATCTGTGTGCCACCGCTGCCACCCCCATTGCCGCAGGCATGCTGGTGGCAGGCGTCTCGCCCGGAACCGCCCTGGTGTTTCTCCTCGCGGCCCCCATTACCAGCATGGCCACCCTGGCCGTCATGCGCAAAGAAATGGGCGCCGCCGTCATGGCGCTGTATCTGCTGGGGATTCTGGTATCGACGGTTCTTGTCGGACTGGTGGCGGATCAGACCGTGCAGTGGTTGGGTATCGCCCCTGAGGCCCAGGTAGGTGCCACCGGAGAACTTCTGCCAACCTGGTTCGAGGCGGTCGCGCTGGCGGTGCTTGCCGCGCTGGCAATAACGCCATTGCGAAGACGAGTGCTGTTCTGAATACGGTTACATGTTGTCGGTCAGCTTATATCAATTCGCAATATCGGGCGTTTATTTTGGCGACAAACCACGGATTTTGACATCCGCTTTTCAGATAACCTGACGATCGGCCGGATACCGCCTCCAAGTCGTTCCACAACTGCTTTTGGCAAAAATTCCAGCGCCGCTCCTTGTCAGCCTTCCGACCACAGCTTGTTATAGTCTTTCTGAATATATAAACATGAAACAACCTTTTTACATTTATGGTTAATTTGACTTTAAGTCGTCTCGAGTCAACACTTCCCGACACTGATTCAACCTCAGATCACACTGAGGATTAAAAAGGACCTACTCGGGCCTGACGGGTGCATGCTAACCAACAATAATCATAACGCGACCCCAGCCCATGAGTCAGTGATGTACTGTCAAACCTGACAAGGCCTCTAACGTGGCGGGCGTTCACAGTGACGAAAGCCTGTTTCGTCGATTACGGCGGATAGCCCGTGACGAAAAAAATAACTCAATCACGAGGATCAAAGTATGCCTTTATTTGAAACCAACGCCGGGGCGAGAAGCTGGATAAAATCTCTCTCTACCGCCCTGCTCACCTGCTCGGCCGTGCTGGGTATCTCGGCAGCCAATGCCCAGACCATTTGTGACAATCAGACCGGCACCAACGGTGGCTACTACTACACTCACTGGACCGATGGCGGCGGCTCCGCCTGCATGACGCTGGGCTCCGAAGGCAACTACGGCTACGAGTGGTCCAACACCGGCAACTTTGTTGGCGGCAAGGGCTGGAGCACCGGGGCGTCCAACCGGATCATCGGGTACAACGCCGGTAACTACTCGCCTTCAGGCAACTCGTATCTCACCCTCTATGGCTGGAGTACCAACCCTCTGGTGGAATACTACGTGGTGGATAGCTGGGGCAGCTGGCGGCCACCGGGTGGCACTTCGGTAGGCACTGTGTCCACCGACGGTGGCACCTATGACCTGTATCGCACCCAGCGGGTCAATCAGCCTTCCATCGAAGGCAACACAACCTTCTATCAGTACTGGAGCGTCCGGACCTCCAAGCGTCCACAGGGCAACAACAACACCATCACGTTCCAGAATCACGTTGACGCCTGGGCCAACCAGGGCTGGTACCTGGGAACCCACAATTATCAGGTCATGGCGACAGAAGGTTACCAGAGCAGCGGCAGCGCCAATGTGTCGGTCTGGGAATCCGGCACTGGTGGTGGCGGTGGCGGCAGCACCGGGGGCAACGAGATCGTGGTGCGCGCGCGCGGCACAAATGGCGATGAACAAATCAGCCTGCGCGTTGATAACAACACCGTGGCCACCTGGACCCTGTCCACCAACATGAGCAACTATACCTGGAACGGAAGCGCGACCGGCGGCATCACTGTGGAGTATGGCAACGACGCCAGCGGTCGGGATGTGCAGGTGGATTACATTCAGGTCAACGGCGCCACCCGTCAGTCTGAGAATCAGAGCTACAACACCGGAGTCTGGCAAAACAACCAGTGCGGTGGCTCCAATAGTGAATGGCTGCACTGCAACGGTGCCATAGGCTACGGCAACCTGTAACTCACTTACTGACCACCAGGTCGTTCTACCGGGGAGTGTGTCTTGCACTCCCCTTTTTGATGAGTCACCGGCTATGAATCGACTACACCTATCAATTTTCGCGCTAACGCTGAGCAGCGCCAGTTCATTGGTTGTTGCACAAGTGGATATTTACCAAAGCGATGCGTATTCCGTCGAAGAGATGTGTGCCAGGGAGGCCCAGCAGAGCGTAGAAACGGACTATAGTCAGGCATACGAACAGTGCATCGACAAAAATCAGGATAACGAGCTGTATCAGTCACGAGACGGCAACCCCAGCGCTGAGCAAGAGACAACATCCGAACATCATCAGGAAACCTGAAGCGCTACATTCACCCAGGCCTCACTCGTCCTGAAAATACTCCGGATGCTCGCGCGGGATGAGCGTCAGCACCTTGTACACATCCTGCATATGCACGGACATGGCCTTGCGGGCCGCCTCGGGGTCGTGATTTTTCACCGCATTGAGAATATCGCGATGCTGATCGAGCACCCGGTGGTACTGACCACTCATGTGCAGACTGAGGTTGCGCACTCGGTCCATATGGGCTTTTTCGGATTCGATCAATTGCGTAACACGATGATACCCGGTACGCCCCGACAGCGTCTGGTGGAAGTTATCGTCCAGCTTCTGGAACGCCAGGGCGTTATCGTTTTCCGCCGCAATGCGCTGCTCCTCCAGAATGGCTTCACACTCTGCTACCAACTCATCGTCCGCATGCTCGGCCACGTGGGCAATGACGGCCAGTTCCAGCGCCTCGCGAATAAAACGGGCCTCCAGAATGTTCTCCATGCTGAACTTCGAGACGTAGGTGCCCCGCTGGGGGAGTACATCAACAAAACCGATATTGGCCAGCTTGATCAGCGCTTCGCGCACCGGCGTGCGGCTGACACCAAACTGTTCGGCCAGCGCCGTTTCGGGAATCATCTGCCCGGGCTGAAACTCCATGCTGACGATGGCATCCCGGATGAATTCAAAAATCTGAGCGGACACCGACCGGTTGCCAGCGATTCGGCGTTTTTTGGAGGAAGGAATGCTCGCTGCTGACTTTGCCACTATCGCCTCGTCTGGTCAGTTCTTGTCATCGTTTTCCGAGTATACCCCAGAAGAAGCCGGGCCCGACACTCCGTATCGGGCCCGACGGGTTCACCTCTCAATCAATAGTCGACCCGCCGGTCGTTGCCCTTCGGGTGCCAGGGGTCGGGCACGTAGAAGGTGTGCTCCAGCTTTTTATAATGCTCCAGATCGTGCTCCGGCTCCGGCGACCCTTCCGGCAGGGGCAGACCACTGAGGCTCTGGAAGTAACTCACGCAGGAGTCGCGCCAGCGAATGGCGTCGCGCAGCTGTACCTCCAGTAGCGCTTTGACATGCTCGTAGCGCTCCCGGTCGATCAGCCCCTGCACTTTCTCCCATTCGGCCTGCATGTCCCGCACCTGCTGCACGCCCTCGTCGTATTTCAGCACCAGCTCCTCCCAGAGAGTACGGCCGGAGTTCATTTTGTAGCCCCAGCCCACATGGTGAAACCACAGCAGGTAATCTTCGTCGATCTGATCCAGATTGCCGAAATGCTCCCGCACCGGTCCATGGTACTGCTCGATGGCGTTGGAGCCGGATTCGGTACGATCGAAACCGATGCCGTCTTCGTCCGCCCGATGGTAGTACCAGGCGGTCCAGTCCATCCGCTCGGCTTCGTCATACCAGGGCGCCGGACCATAGTGGTGGCCCTGGGCAAAGAGGTGAGTCAGACCCAGCGGATTGCGGTAGTTGACCCCCGCCTCGCGGGAGTACGCCATCACTTCACCAATGGGGTCGAGAAAGCGGCGGTCGTTGGTGAAGGTCATGCGCATCCACTCTTCGGCGATCGCCTCGGAGCTGAGCTCATAGTCCCAGGCCATGCGACCAAAGGCATACCAACTGGACTGAACGAAGGGGTGACCGGTCCAGTTGCGATCGGTCCCGGGGTTGATCACCGCCGCCATACCGGTCTGTTCGTATTCAAAGACCTCACCTCCGAGAATTTTGCCGACGGTGCTGCCCTCGCCTTTCGCGTGGGTGTCGGCATCCAGCACTTCTTCAAACAGCGGGCCCTGGTAGGCCAAGTGATTGGAGAATCCAAAGTACTCCTGGGTGACCTGCAGTTCCATCATGATATTGGTGTCTTCCAGCGCGCCAAACAGGGGTGAGAAAGGTTCGCGCGGCTGGAAGTCGATGGGCCCGTTTTTGATCTGAACGATTACATTGTCCCGAAACTTTCCATCAAGCGGTTTGAACTCGTCATAGGCCTCACGGAAGCGGTCGCCCTGCTCCGGCGAGTAAACGAAAGCGCGCCAGAAAATCACCCCGCCGTAGGGTGCGACGGCATCGGCCAGGATGTTGGCCCCGTCGGCATGGTTGCGTCCATACCCCTGGGGGCCGGGCTGCCCCTCGGAGTCAGCTTTTACCAGAAAGCCCCCCAGATCCGGAATGTGCTTGTAGATCTGCTTGGCCTTGTCCTTCCACCACTGCTGTACTCGCGGGTCGAGCGGATCGGCGGTATCCAGATCACCGAAGGCCCGGGGCGAGTCATAATTGATGGACAGGTAGGTTTTGATCCCGTACTGGCGAAACACCTCGTTGAGCGCGGCCACTTTCTCCAGGAACTGATCCGTGAGAATACGCGGGTCGGCGTTGACGTTATTGATGGCGGTGCCGTTGATCCCCAGCGAGGCGTTGATCCGCGCATAATCCCGGTAGCGCGGGTTTTCATTGTACTCGGGCAGGGTGCCCCACTCCCAGAGTGACAGGCCGGCATAGCCGCGCTCCACCAGTCGGTTGAGATTGTCCCAGTGGTTTACCACGCGGTGCTGGACCTTGGGCGCCTCGGCGATGGCAAGCTCCTCAATGGCCTGTTGGGTCTGCAGCAAGCGAAGCAGATGAAAAGCCCCGTAGAGCACACCGCGGTCACCCTCAGAGGCGATCACGGTCACATCGCGACGTCCAATCCGGGTGGTTTCCAGCAGGAACCCCTCCGGCCCCTGTTGCGCCAAGCGGTCTTCCCAGCCCAGGCTGGCAATCAGCTCGGAGGTTTCGGGGGTACCTATGACCAGCGAGCCGCGCCGGGCCAGCGAGTCGCTGCGCTCCAGCGGCCTGTCCAGCAGGCCCGAAATGCCCCGTTGCAGCTCCTGCGCGGCCGACTCGATGACGGCCGGGCCGTCGGGAGCCACCAGGGTTCCCAGTTGTTTGCGGTAGTCCTTGACCAGGGAACTATCGCTCAGGGGCTGGTAACGCAGCCACATGTCGTAACCGTCTTCAGCGTGGGTAGCCAGGGCACTCAGGGTGCAGGCCAGGGCCAGACCGATCGCCAGGAGCTTTTTCATAGATAAGACCTACTCTCTTTGCGGGTTTCTTGGGTTATTGGGTACCAGACCGCATGATATAGTCATTTTTACTTTTATGGAAGTCTACTAGTATACAAGAAGCCGATGCAGCCCACGCCGCTCGGCGCAACCGGAACGGTTACGCCAACGGCTGACCCAGGTGCTGGATCAGAGTCTCGATGTCTTCAAGCGCCTGCGGGGAGGCGTCGATAATATTGAAGCCCGACCAGTGTTTGCCGTTATGATCGGCGTTGCGGGTCCAGAGGCAGTCCACTCCCAGGTGGATGCTGTTGCGACCATTGAGGGTTTCCGGCAGGTGCAGATCCAGTTTGTACAGCTTGTCCTCATCCAGAGGCTGATCCCCCATGATCATCAGACCGTGGGCGTTGATGTTGACCAGGCGCCCGAGATACAGGTCCCGCAGGTTGTCATAGACATCCACCGCTTCATCAATTGCATAGCGCGCCCATTGCCGCTGATGATCAATCATTCTGTGCTTCCTCCTGGGAGTGACCACCGACTTTGGCATTAAGCTGCTGGTAGATGTTTTCCAGGGCACGCTCAAAGAAGGGCTTGGTGCTTCCGGCAATAATCCGGGCCCGACCGGCGATCATATCGCGGGCCAACTGCAACCCGGAGTTCATCGCCACTTTGCGCCCCTGCTGATCCACCAGCATGTAGTGCAGGGTGCGCTTATTGTACCAGGCGACTTTCAGGCGTCGGCCACCCTCATACTCGAACCAGGTACCAAATTCGATCATTTTAAGATTGTCGACAATCTTCTGCTCTTCTTCGGTCACCGGTTCGTTCGCCACCCGACTATGTCCGGCCTTTTCGGCGGCGATACTCTCCAGCTTGGAGCGCATGGGTGCCGGGGCGGGCTCGGGACGACGACTCTGCAGCGCCATTTTCTGCAGCGAGGCGACCGCTTCGAGCAGTTTCTTGCCCTTGCCCTGATCGTAGCCGATGGTGTCAAAGCCGGACTGCAGCGCCCGGATAACCTGATCCTGAATATCCAGTTGGCGGGTTTTATCCGCCTCCAGGGTCTTGGGCTCCAGGGTCCAGAGCAGCTCGTCCATCACCTTCAGGCACTGCCGCCAGCTATCGGCATTTTCGCCGTAGCGAAGAATCACAAACGACAGGTAATCGGACCAGGGCTGCAGCAGCAACAGCAGCACCGCCGAGGGCAGTTCACGATTGTCGGTGCGCTTGCGCACTTCGTCGTTGACCCGCTGTTTGGCTTCGCGCAGCTTTTCCTCGCCCTGGACTTTCTCCAGCGCGCGGCGCTCCATCAGTTCCTGACGGCGCGCCAGGTTATGGGTATAGGCATTGAATTCGAGCAGCACCTCAGCAAACAGACGAACGTCGTTCTTGAACTCAGCCAACAACCGGAACACCGTGGTTTTGATCTTGTTGTACATGTCGTACTGGCTGGTGCCATCGTTGCTGACCCAGCGGGCCCCCGCCTCGGCGAGGCTGTTGAGCAGTACCCGCGCCGGATGATCGGTCTGCTCAAAAAAGTCCTTATCGATAAAGGCCATTTTGAGAAACGGGGTGTGCAGGTAGCTGAGCAGCGCCTTAACCGAATCCGGCAGGTTGTCATCCGAGAGCATGTACTCGAACAGCAGGCCCACCAGGTCGATGGTGTCCAGATCGCTGGGGTCGACGGTTCCGGGCTCATCGCTCTCGGCCGCCACCTGGGCCAGCATCTGCTGGCTGACCGTCTGAATCGATTGCGGCGTGGTGACCAGCCCGGCCTCGTTCTGGGACGCGGCCGCCTGGGTCTGGCTGAGTGCTTCGGCCTGCAGACTCTGCAGAACCCCCACCAGTTGTTGGCTGCTGTAGGGCTTGCCCCCTCCGCTCGGGTAGGGGGTGGCGCCCACGGCGGGCTCGCCGGCGGGACCTGACCCGCCGGGTGCTCCTCCGGTCGGGGCCACCTGGTGGGCGATATGGTTCTGCAACAGCCGGATGGCGTTGTAGAGCCCCGCCTGGTACTGGGTGTCGGCGGGAGTGGCGGTACCACTGAGAAGACGGTCCGAGGCGCGCCGCTGGGGCACGCCGTCCTTCATGGGCACCTCTTCCCCGGCGTCGGGCTGTTCACTGGGCTCGGCGCCCTGGGGCGAGTCATCCACCAGAGCGGTATAGCGCAGGTTGGGAAGCAGGTTTTCCTCGATAAAGTACTTATTGAGCTCCTCATAGAGCTCATCCAGGGCGCCAATGACCTCTTTATCAAAGGTTTTGTAGCCAATGATTTTGGTTTTGTTATCGAGCGTGATATTGAGCAGGGCTTTGCGCAGCGCCTCGCAGAACTGCACCGGGCTGACCGGGTTGCTGCGCTCGTCGATTTTTTCCCCGCCATTCAACAAGGCCAGACGCTGCTGCAGCGCCCAGAGCTGACCGGCAAAAAAGCTGTCGGCCCGATGGGTAATGGAGGTGATCGCGATGGTCTCCTCGAGATCCGAATGCTCCACCAGAGCGAGCATGTCGCCGCTGAAGCGCTCCTCACCGGTGAGGGTATTGAGCATCCGGTTTTTGAATTTGACGAACCCATTGCTGAGGCGTTGGCCAATATCCTCTTCCAGCTCGTGCTGGGAGGCCTCGATCATCCGCTTGTATTCGTACAGGGCCATCTGCTCCTTGTTGGAGCGCGCCCGTTCGGCATAGTCCTCCAGCCGAGCGCACCACTCGCGCCAGAATACGGGCAGCACCCGCTGGGCATAATCCATCATCAGGCTGCGGGCGTGCTTGAGGTGCTGCACCACCTGGGGGTCGTTCAGGCTATCCGGCGCCGATGCTCCGGCTCCGCTGTGTCGGGGGTCAGTCATGTTTTCTCCAGTGGTCGTTTCCGTGATCGTCACTGTTATTGTCCTCATCGGCAGATCATCCGAGATCCCGTGTCGTACCTACCCTGGATCGCCCTGGCATCAGGACGCTACCGCTTGCGGCGCAAGTCGGTTCTGGGACTTGCCCAAGCCCCACGAAAGAGGCTTCCCATAAGCATAGGTAGGGACTTGCCAATGTGCCACAGCGTGCGACATTTGTCACATTTTTCAGGCCGTTGGCCGCAAGGTGGCGCGCGCGGGATGAGCCGGAGGGCGAAGGGAGGAAAAAAAGCCCGGTCAAGACCGGGCGAAAGGGCTAGCTCGCAGATTAACGGGGGTAACCCGTCAGACTCTGGAGGCGGGACGCTCAGAGTGCCGGGATTACCCGGAGAAGCGAGACAGGGTGCATTCCGATCTCCTATACTCTGTGATAGCGCTTGTGTCTTCAAATACGGGCGATTTCGCCCCCCGGATCACCGGTTCGGGGATTTTGTGTTCCAGGCAATGATCCGGACTCCGCGCACCTCCGTATATGGGTTTATTCCGTTGTTCTGCCCCCCACTGGCGGAGCCCCGGCCGAATCCGAAAAGAATAGAGGACGAGCGAGGCGCTGTATGTTGCGGACTAAGGCACAATCAATGAGTAAAACAGGCCCCGGTAACGGGGAGGGCCCCGATTGGGGGGAACTGCTGGGTCGGGTCGCCCACCATGGCGACACCGCCGCGTTTCGCAAGGTGTATGACCACTTCGCGCCCAGAATCAAGGCCTATGCCATCAATCAGGGGATGAACCAGCAGGCCGAGGAGCTCGTTCAGGAAGTCATGACCAGCGTGTGGCGAAATGCCGACAAGTACCGCGACTCTCTGGCATCCGCCTCGACCTGGATTTTCACCATTACCCGGAATCAGCGCATTGATCTGCTCCGTAAGAAGGGCCGTACCAAGGCTGAAATGACGGTGGATACGGAAGAGTTGTGGCAGATCCCCACGGAGGACACCACTATCCGGTCCATCGAGGCGGGCTCGACAGAGAAGAAGATGAAGGAATCCATCCTTGAGCTGCCGGAAGATCAGATGATTGCGGTGCGCAAAGTCTATTATGAAGGTAAGACCCACCAAGAGGTGGCGGAAGAGTTGAACGTCCCCCTGGGAACACTGAAAGGCCGTCTGCGGCTTTCCATGAAGAAGTTAAGAGTGATGTTAGAGGCGACAGAACTATGAGTGCACATCATCCCGACGACCTGACCCTGCTGGAGTACTCCGCCGGCAGCCTGGGGCTAGCACAGGCACTCGCGGTGTCCGTACACCTTGGGTATTGTCTGCAATGCCAGAGCCAACTGCGCAAGCTGAACGCGCTCGGCGGCGTATTGTTGTCGGAAACCCGCCCAGCCAGTGTGGGGGCCAATGATGACCAGATTCCGGAGCGCAGCGATGTGCAGAACGAGTCTCTGGACAAGGGCTTCGAGCAGTTGATGGCACGCATCGGTTCTGAAGAGCCGCGCGCGGAAGCGCCAACCGGCGCGTCAGTCTCCAAGCGCTACCATAACCCCCTGGAACGCTACCTGCCGTCCTCGTTGGATGAGCTTGACTGGCAGCAGCAGACCCGCGAGATCGCCAAGTACGATCTGACCAATGTGGTGGATATGGGCAGCGCCCGGATCACCCTGCAGCGCATCAAAGCCGGCGCCAAGGTGCCCGTGCACACGCACCGGGGCAACGAGTTGACTGTGGTCCTGAAAGGCGGGTTTTCCGATGAGCTCGGCGTGTATCACGCCGGGGACTACATCGCCCGGGACCCGAGCCACCACCACAGCCCGACGGCACTGCAGAATGAGGATTGCATCTGTTTGACGGTGTTGGATGCGCCGATGCGGTTTACCGGGCCGTTGATGCGGTGGTTGAATCCTTTGTTGGCTTGGAAGGCGTAGGTGTATTGGTGACGGCGGATGCGGCGTTTTACCGCTGCGCTCGGCCCCTACACGACCTTTTAAGCATCGCCGTCCATAAAAAAACCCGCCGATTGGCGGGTTTTTTTATGGGTAACTCACCGGGAGGGTTACTCCTCGGTGGTTTCCTCGCTGGAGGCCGGAGCGTCCGCTTGCGCGTCGGCGTTGGCTTCCTTGATGGACAGCTTGATGCGGCCGCGCTGGTCGACGTCCAGACACTTGACCTTCACCATCTGACCTTCTTTCAGGTAATCGCTGACCGCATTCACGCGCTCATCGGCGATCTGGGAGATGTGTACCAGACCGTCTTTACCCGGCAGGAAGTTGACGAACGCACCGAAGTCGACAATACGGACCACTTTGCCTTCGTAGATCGCGCCAATTTCCGCCTCGGCGGTAATTTCTTCGATCTTGGCCACCGCCGCCTTCAGCGCGTCGCCATCGTCGGCGTACACTTTGACGGTACCGTCATCGTCGATGTCGATGGACGCACCGGTCTCTTCGGTGATGGAGCGAATGGTCGCCCCGCCTTTACCGATGATGTCGCGGATCTTGTCCGGATGCACTTTCAGGGTTTCAAAGCGCGGCGCATTGTCGCTCACGGTTTCGCGGGACTTGCCCAGCACCTTGTTCATTTCACCCAGAATGTGCAGACGGGCGCTCAGGGCCTGCTCCAGAGCGATCTCCATGATCTGCTCGGTAATGCCCTGGATTTTGATATCCATCTGCAGCGCGGTGATACCACTGGTGGTACCGGCCACTTTAAAGTCCATGTCACCCAGGTGGTCTTCATCACCCAGGATATCGGTCAGAACGGCGAAACCGTCGTCGTCTTTCACCAGACCCATGGCGATACCGGCCACCGGCGCCTTCAGCGGTACACCGGCGTCCATCAGCGCCAGGCTGGCGCCACAGACGGAGGCCATGGAGCTGGAACCGTTGGACTCGGTGATTTCACTGACCACACGCAGGGTGTAGGGAAATTCGTCTTCTTTGGGCAGAACCGCGCCCACACCGCGACGGGCCAGACGGCCGTGACCGATCTCACGACGACCGGTACCGCCCATACGACCACACTCGCCTACTGAGTAGGGCGGGAAGTTGTAGTGCAGCATGAAGGGGTCTTTGCGCTCGCCTTCCAGAGCATCGATGATCTGGGAGTCGCGGGCGTTACCGAGGGTGGCCACGACCAAAGCCTGGGTCTCACCACGGGTAAACAAGGCCGAGCCGTGGGCCTTGGGCAGGACACCCACTTCCACTTCAATCGGGCGAACGGTGGCGCTGTCGCGGCCGTCGATACGGGGCTCACCGGCGATGATGCGCGAGCGCACCAGCTGCTTTTCCACGCTGGCGAACAGACCTTCGATTTCGCTGGCGCTGACACCGGACTCCTCGGTGGCCAGTTGTTCTACCGCCTGAGAGCGCAGCTCGGACAGCTTGGCATAGCGCTCGGCCTTGTCGGTAATGCGGTAGGCTTCGCCGATACCGTCTTTGAAACCGGCTTCGACTTTTGCCTTGAGTTCGGCATTCTGCTGGACCGGAGTCCAGTCCCAACGGGGCTTGCCACCGTCACGGGCCAGCTCTTCACAGGCCTGAATTACCACCTGCATTTCCTGGTGAGCGTACAGAACCGCACCCAGCATGATGTCTTCCGGCAGCTCTTTGGCTTCGGATTCGACCATCAGAACCGCGTCTTTGGTACCGGCAACCACCATGTCCAGCTCAGAGCCTTTCAGAGCAGCGTAGTTGGGGTTGAGCAGGTAGCCATTGTCCTGGGTGTAGCCCACACGAGCGGCGCCGATCGGGCCGTCGAACGGAATGCCCGACACGGCCAGACAGGCGGAGGTGCCGATCATGGCCGGGATATCCGGATCCACTTCCTTACAGGTAGACATGACGGTGCACACGACCTGCACTTCGTTCATGAAACCTTTGGGGAACAGCGGACGGATCGGGCGATCGATCAGGCGGGAGGTCAGGGTTTCTTTCTCGGAGGGACGACCCTCGCGCTTGAAGAAACCGCCGGGGATTTTACCGGCCGCGTAGGCGCGTTCCTGATAGTGAACGGACAGGGGGAAAAACGGTTGGTCCGGCTTGGCCTCTTTGGCACCTACCACGGTACACAGAACCGAGGTGTCACCCATGGTGACCATGACGGCGCCGGTTGCCTGGCGGGCAACACGCCCGGTCTCCAGGGTGACGGTTTCGCCGCCGTACTGAAATTTCTTGATGATCGGATTCACTCTTCTATCCTTCTCTTCTTCACTTTCGTTCAATTGTGTGCGGTCACGACTCGGAATAATTCAAAGCAAATACTTCAACATAGCCTGGAAACAATTCGAGTTGTCGTGCAAGCGACTGGTGGCTCGCGGGGGATACAGTATTCGCCGGAGCCGGTTTTACAGCCCTCCGGCCCACCGGGGCCGAAGAGCGGAAAAAAATGTGCCCGCAAAGCGGGCACAGAACTCTTACCGACGCAGACCCAGTTTCTGAATCAGGTCAGCATAACGCTTGGTGCTCTTACCCTTCAGGTAGTCCAGCAGCTTACGACGCTGGTTAACCATGCGGATAAGACCGCGGCGCGAGTGGTGATCCTGTTTGTGATCTGCGAAGTGCTCCTGCAGCTTGTTGATGTTGATGGTCAACAACGCTACCTGAACTTCCGGAGAACCGGTATCACCTTCAGCCTGCTGGTACTCTTTAACCACTTCAGCTTTTTCTGCAGCACTCAGTGCCATAATCATTTCCTCTTGTAATATGCCGTAAAAAGAAACAGCCGCACCCGCGCATATTTACAGGTGGGTTGTGTACCCGAAGCCGAGGCTCCGGGGTTGCCGGCTTGCGCCAGCGAACGCTGTCATTCGCCGAGAGTCACTGGGGCACGCTGGCGGCCACCAGCCGCTTGGGCGCCACCCGACCCTCGTCGTCCAGCTCGCCAAGGCCCAGAAATCGGG
>NZ_DFTP01000031.1:46038-57118 GCF_002381585.1 Marinimicrobium sp. UBA4209 | reverse complement strand
GTGCGGTGCTTTCACCGAAGACCCGCACCATATCACCTTCATCGCCCAGACGGTAGACCTGGGGGTCCATCACCGGGTTGCCCTGGCGGAAGTAGTAGGCACTGTCGGCGGGCAGTACCAGCGCCGGCAGGGCCGCGACCGGGGTGTCCGCGGGCAGCAGGTGGTGGTCCAGCAACTCCGCCATCCCCTCGCCCCGCTCCGCCTCCAGCGCTTCCAGGCTGACGGCGTTGGCCACATCGAAGGGCCCGCTAAGGGTGCGGTGCAGCCGCTCAACCCGGGCGCCGCAATCCAGAGCCTGGCCCACATCTTCCGCGAGGGTACGAATATAAGTGCCCTTGGTGCAGAGGACTTCGACGTCAATCTCCGCCTGGGGGCCCGGCCGAAAGTCCAGCAGGTCGATCCGGTGAATGGTCACCGGCCGGGGCTTGCGCTCGACCTCTTTACCTTCCCGGGCCAGTTTGTACAGCGGCTGGCCGTTGAGTTTGAGCGCCGAGAACATGGGCGGAACCTGCTCAATATCCCCCACAAACTGCTCCAGCGCCCGCTCTACCTGTTCGCGGGTCACGCCCGAGGCGTCGGCCTCGTGCAGCACCTCACCCTCGGCATCACCGGTGCTGGTGACCACGCCCAGGCGAAACGTGCTCTGGTAACCCTTCTCCGCATCCAGCAGAAACTGGGAAAATTTGGTGGCCTCACCAAAGCACAGCGGTAACAGCCCGGTGGCCAGGGGATCAAGACTGCCGGTATGCCCCGCCTTGGCGGCGAAAAACAGCCTTTTGGCCCGCTGTAATGCATGGTTGGAGGACATCCCGGCAGTTTTGTTCAGCAGCAGTACGCCGTCAATCGGACGACCTTTGCGACGACGCGCCATCAGGCCTCCCCGTCGGACTCATCGTGGTGACGGGCCTTGTCATCCGCCACGGCCCGATCGATCAGGTTGGACAGCTCCTGACCACGAATGGCCGTCTTGTCGTACAGAAACTGCAGGCGCGGAACCGTGCGCATGTTCATTTCTTTGGCCAGCAGGGTGCGCAGGAAGCCCGCGGCACCGTTCAGACGCTTGGCGCCTTCCACGCCCTGCTCGTCGCTGTCATTGCCCACGAAGGTGACGTACACCTTGGCAAAGGCCATATCACGGGTCACGGTGACATCGTTGATGTTTACCATCCCGATGCGTGGGTCGCGGATTTCCTGGGGAATCAACTGTGCCAGGAGCCGCTGGATCGCATCGGACACCCGGTCCGAGCGGGTAAATTCTCTGGGCATTGCCAGCTCACCTCATATCTGATCGTGTTGCGCTATAAGACAGGAATGCCCCGGCGACTCTCATCACCGGGGCATGCGCTATCGAGCGGTGGGTGAATTACAGTTGACGGGCAACTTCCTTCACTTCGAACACTTCGATCTGATCACCGACCTTCACGTCGTAGTTCTTCACGCCAATACCGCACTCCATGCCGTTACGCACTTCGTTGACATCGTCTTTGTAACGACGCAGGGATTCAAGCTCCCCTTCGAAGATCACCACGTTATCCCGCAGAACGCGAATCGGCTTGTTCCGGTACACGGTGCCTTCGGTCACCATACAGCCGGCGACTTGGCCGAACTTGGGCGAGCTGAACACTTCGCGCACATCGGCAATACCGACGATGGTTTCGACACGCTCCGGCTCGAGCATACCGCTCAGGGCGCTCTTCACGTCATCCAGCAGCTGATAGATGATGCTGTAGTAGCGAATCTCGACGCCTTCGTTCTCAGCCAGACGACGGGTACCGGCCGGCGCCCGGACGTTGAAACCAAAGACAATGGCACCGGAGGTCAACGCCAGGTTGACATCGTTTTCGGTAATGCCGCCGACACCGGAGGATACGATGTTGACCTGCACTTCCTCGTTGCCGATTTCCATGAGCGAGGACTGGATGGCTTCCAGCGAGCCGCGCACGTCCGCCTTGACCACGACCGGCAGAATTTTCTTCTGGTCGCTTTCCATATTGGCAAACATGTTTTCCAGCTTGGCCGCCTGCTGACGCTGCAGCTTTTCCTTACGCTCTTTGTCAGCGCGGAACTCGGCAACTTCACGAGCCTTACGCTCGTCTTCCAGCACGGCGAAGTCATCACCGGCACTAGGGGCATTATCGAGGCCCAGAATCTCAACCGGCGAGGACGGCCCGACGGACTTGACCTGCTGGCCCAGCTCGTTGGTCATGGCGCGCACGCGGCCATAGCTCTGTCCAGCCAGCACCAGGTCGCCGTGGTTCAGGGTGCCCTGCTGTACCAGCAGAGTCGCCACGACACCGCGGCCCTTCTCAACGCGCGATTCAACCACCACGCCCTGAGCCGGCGCATCTTCTACCGCTTTGAGCTCCAGAATTTCGGCTTGCAGAGACACGGCTTCCAGCAGCTCATCGATACCGGCGCCGGTGTGGGCCGAGACTTCGATGAACTGGGTATCACCGCCCCACTCTTCCGGAATCACTTCCTTTGCGGCCAGCTCGTTCTTCACCCGCTCGGGGTCGGCGTTTTCCTTATCGCACTTGTTGATGGCAACCACGATGGGTACACCGGCGGCCTTGGAGTGCTGAATCGCCTCTTCGGTCTGGGGCATCACGCCATCGTCGGCGGCCACCACCAGAATCACCACGTCAGTACACTGAGCACCGCGGGCACGCATGGCGGTAAACGCGGCGTGGCCGGGGGTATCCAGGAAGGCGACTTCGCCCTGGCTGGTTTTCACCCGGTAGGCACCAATGTGCTGGGTGATACCACCGGCTTCGCCGGAGGCCACCTTGGTTTTACGAATGTAGTCCAGGAGCGAGGTCTTGCCGTGGTCGACGTGACCCATCACGGTCACCACCGGGGCGCGCGGCTTACCTTCGCCCTGCACCTTCACTTCCAGCTCTTCCTCGAGCTTGTGCTCGATTTCGTCTTCGCTCTTGAGCACCGCGTTGTGGCCGTACTCTTCGACCAGCAACTGGGCGGTGTCCTGCTCCAGCGGCTGGTTGATGGTGGCCATAACGCCCATTTTCATCAATTGCTTGATCACTTCGCCCGACTTGACGCTCATCCGCTGGGCCAGCTCGCCCACGGTGATGGTCTCGGGAATTTCTACGTCGCGAATAATCTTACCTGTCGGTTTTTTGAATGCGTGTTTGTTAGAGGCTTTGTGGGCCGCGCGCACACTGCGGCGACGAGCCAGAACCTCTTCGGATTCCGTTTCATCTTCCACCATCGCATAAATATCGGCCTTGGAGTTCTTCTTCGGGCCCATGGAACGCTTGCCCTTGCCGCCGGCGCGCTTGCGATGCTTGTTACCTTCTTCCTCATCAAACGGCTTACTGTGACGCTTTTCTTTCTTGCCGTGTTTGGTGTCTTCCTTTTCGGCCGGCGGCGCCACCGGTGCTGCCGCAGCCCGCTCGGCACGAGCTTCTTCCTGGGCACGACGCACTTCTTCAAGCGCTTTCAGCTCGGCTTCGCGCTTGGCTTCTTCCGCTTTGCGACGCTCCTGAGCGCGAATACGGATTTCTTCCGCGTCGTCGACAAAGGACGGACGCGTCGGCTCCGCCGGGGTCTCTTCGGACTTAGCCTCTTCGGTCTTGGCCTCGTCTGCAGGCGCTTCCGCGCTGCTCTCGGCCTGTTCGGCACGAGCTTTGGCTTCCGCCTCTTCCGCGGCTTTCGCTTCGGCCGCTGCTTTCTCTTCAGCCAACTTGCGTGCGCGAGCTTCTTCGGCCGCCGCATTTTCCGCCGCTATCTTCTCGGCCTCCAACGCCTCTTCCTCGGCCTGCACTTCTTGAGGATCGCGCTTGACGTAGGTGCGTTTCTTGCGCACTTCCACGTTTACCGTCTTGCGCGCCGCGCCACTACCGGTTTTCAGGGTAGTGGTGGTTTTGCGCTTGAGCGTAATCTTCTTGGGCCCGTCCGAAGACTCCCCATGGCTGGTCTTGAGGTAGGTCAGCAACGTTTGCTTTTCCTCGTCAGACACCAGTGCGTCTTCGGTTTTCTGGCTCAAGCCGGCCTCTTGCATCTGCTTCAGCAGACGCTCGACCGGTGCGCCCACAGATTTGGCGAGTTCGCTAACTGTTACTTCTGCCATTGTGTATCCTCAGTGTTGTTCGTTGCCCGCGGTGCTCGACCTGAATCAATTTAACCGTTCAGGAATCAGGCAAACCAGGGCTCGCGCGCCTTCATGATCAGCGCCGCTGCGCGCTCTTCATCCATGCCGTCGATGTCCAGCAGGTCATCAATAGCCTGTTCAGCCAGGTCTTCCATTGTGACGATACCGCGGCCCGCCAGCGTTTTCGCCAGGGCCTCATCCATACCTTCCATATTGAGCAGGTCATCCGCCGGCTCTGAGCTTTCTTCCGAGGCCAGGGCCTGAGTCAGCAGCGCGTCTTTGGCGCGCGCACGCAGCTCTTCGGCAATGTCTTCATCAAAACCTTCAATGGCGAGCATTTCATCCAGCGGTACATAGGCCACTTCTTCCAGGGAGGTGAAGCCCTCTTCCACCAGAACGCCAGCCACATCTTCGTCGACATCCAACGCATTCATGAACAGCTCAATATAACTGCCGGATTCCTCTTCCTGCTTGGACTGCCACTCTTCCACGCTCATCACGTTGATGTCCCAGCCAGTCAGCTCACTGGCCAGGCGGACGTTCTGACCACCGCGACCAATGGCCATGGCAAGATTGTCTTCCCCGACCGCCAGGTCCATGGAGCCAGTGTCTTCATCCACCACGATGGATTCAATTTCGGCCGGCGACATGGCGTTGATCACGAACTGCGCGGGGTTGTCGTCCCACAGCACGATGTCCACCCGCTCGTTGCCCAGCTCGTTGGACACGGCCTGAACGCGGGAACCGCGCATGCCCACACAGGCACCGACCGGGTCGATGCGACCATCGTTGGTGTTGACGGCGATCTTGGCGCGCAGGCCGGGGTCCCGTGCGGCGCCCTTGATCTCGATGACTTCTTCGGCAATTTCCGGCACTTCGATCTTGAACAGTTCGATCAGCATTTCCGGGCAGGAACGGCTCAAGAACAGCTGCGGCCCCCGCGTTTCATTGCGGACGTCCTGCAACAGAGCGCGCACGCGATCACCGACCCGGAAGATCTCCCGACCGACCAGTTGGTCCCGTGGCAACAGGCCTTCGGCATTATTGCCGAGGTCCACAATGATACTATCGCGCGTCACTTTTTTCACGGTGCCGCTGACCAGCTCACCGACCTGGTCGCGATACTCTTCCACCATCTGGGCGCGCTCGGCTTCACGAACTTTCTGTACGATCACCTGCTTGGCAGTCTGGGCGGCAATCCGGCCAAACTCGACGTTTTCGATTTTCTCGCGGCAGATATCACCCACCTTGAGGTCGGGATCTTTTTCAGCCGCCTCTTCAGTGGTCAACTGGGTGCCCAGCTCGGCCACCACATCATCACTGACCACCTCCCAGGTACGGAAGGTTTCATAGTCGCCGGTGGCACGATCGATCAGAACTTCAATATTCGAGTCCTCATCAAAACGCTTTTTGGTTGCCGTGGCCAGCGCAGTTTCGATGGCCTGGAAAATAATTTCTTTTTCCACACCTTTTTCATTTGACACCGCATCGGCGACCAACAAAATTTCTTTGTTCATGAGCTTGCCTCGTTAAACTCCTTCACCGCACTTAATTAAAAGCGTGGGACCAAATTCGCTTTTTCAATCGACCCGATCGACAGCGTGTGCTCCGCACCATCCACTATCAAGACTACCGAGTCCCCTTCAACCGCCTGTAATTGACCTTTGAACTTGCGCCGACCCGCGACCGGGGCCCGGGTCTTCAATGAAATCACTTCACCGATATAGTGCGCATATTGTTCGGGCGTAAACAGTGGCCGATCCATTCCCGGCGATGACACCTCGAGGGTGTAGCGGTTGGTAATGGGATCTTCCACATCCATAAGGCTGCTCACCTGACGACTGACCCGTTCGCAGTCTTCCAGATTAACGCCTTCCTCACCCGGGCGATCAATATAGATGCGCAGCGTGGAGTAACGCCCCTGGGTCAGATACTCCAACCCCCAGAGTTCACACTCCAGCGCTTCAACAACGGGCGCGATCAGCGCGTGCAGCTGTTCCTGTTTGGACGCCATGAAATCGGTTCACCTGTGTGGCGGGGTGCCGCCCTGAAAAATAAACGCCGGGAGCGATGTAAACGCGTCCGACGCGGGCCCGCAGAGCAACTGCCACGAAGGGCAGTTACAAAAAATGGGCCAGAGGCCCATTTTCGAAACTGCGGCCACAGGCCTCTGTGGCGGGGGTGCACCCCTTTTTACAAATACAAAAAAGCCCCATGACAGGGGCTTATTCGAGCGCCGGCTTCTTTTCGGACCGACTGGGAAAGCTGAACACCGTATAAAGGTCACTCATCAACTTTCCAAAATAAGTGGTAGCGGGGGCTGGATTTGAACCAACGACCTTCGGGTTATGAGCCCGACGAGCTACCAGACTGCTCCACCCCGCACCTTCAACTCGGCGGCACTGCCTAACCGAGGTGGCGAATTATAGGCATACACCCAGGGTGGGTCAACCCCAATTTCAACTTATTTCAAATACTTGCGCCATTAAGCTTCTTTACACTTGAGCATCCGGCCACGGTATCGAGCCGTATCCTTAACACCTATAATGACGCCATCAGGTTTCATTCCCATGACCCAATGCACGGAGGTTTTCGATGACACATCTACTACGCACTTTACTGGGCACCGCCACCCTTGCCCTGGCGGCGCTTTCCGCCCAGGCCGACAGTCCCAGCGCCTATATCATTTCCCCGAGCGATGGCGATACGGTCACCAGCCCGGTCACCGTGAAATTCGGCCTCAAGGGCATGGGCGTGGCCCCGGCGGGCGTTGAGCGGGACAATACCGGGCACCATCACCTGTTGATTGACCTGGAGACACTGCCCGACCTGGACATGCCGATTCCGGCGGACGATCAACACGTCCACTTCGGCGGCGGCCAGACCGAGACGACGGTGGAGCTGGAGCCCGGCGAGCACACGCTGCAGCTCCTGCTGGGGGACCACCTGCACCGTCCTCACGACGAGCCGGTGGTATCCGAGAAGATCACCATTACGGTCAGCGAGTAACGTGCACGCAACCGGCGCCCCACCAGGGCGCGCCGGTTGCGTCACTCAGACCACGCCCTGAATACGGGCAATCATAAAACTCACCCCGCTGAGCATCGTCAGCACCAGCAAAATCACTCCCAGTAACGTCCAGAGCCGGAACGGCTTGCGCTCGACACTATTCACACCCCGACGGGTAACCGCATCAACGCGCGCCTGATCTTCCGGGGTCAATTGAGGTTTATGCACTGCCTGCCTCCACGAGGACATCATTCAACCGGAGCACCGACTCGGCGGCGCCAAAGGCAGACAGTATAGAACGGGAAACGGGCCGGCAAAAGCGGCGGCGTGGCGGGACTTAAATACGCTGATCCAGGCGGTTACCGGAGCGCCCCTCACTGGTCAGGCCGCTGAGACCGACCAACTGGATGTAGGTGTCGATATTGCGCTGACGGGCATCCTCAACCAGCTCGCTGCGGCGGTTTTCCCGCTCCGCCTCCTCGCGCTCACGTTCCGAACTGAGCTCGTCTCGCCGCGCACTGGATTCGCCCTCCTCATCCGGCGATGTACGCCTTTCTTCGGCCTCCTGCGCCTCCATCTGGCGCAATTCGGCGCGTGCCTGAGCTTCCATTTGCGCCGCTTCAGCGGCC
Organism: Marinimicrobium sp. UBA4209; assembly: GCF_002381585.1. Taxonomy (NCBI): domain Bacteria; kingdom Pseudomonadati; phylum Pseudomonadota; class Gammaproteobacteria; order Cellvibrionales; family Cellvibrionaceae; genus Marinimicrobium; species Marinimicrobium sp. UBA4209. Next base: position 49,369 of record NZ_DFTP01000031.1, on the reverse strand, counting down.
ACCCGCCGATCGGTATCGGAGGGTTCGGCCGGCGCGTAGGCCGCGCGCCGAATCTGTTGCGCTTTTTCAATGGTCGCCTGAGGGTCGTTCGGTATCCGGCTGGTATCTATGGGGACCTCTCCCGACACCGCATAGGAAACGCCATCGGGGCCGTGCACGAAGTCGTACTGGGGGGCACCGGCATAACGACCGCCGAGGGCCGCATGGGCCTGCTCGTGCTGACGGACCTCACGATCCCGGGCCGCCAGCTCGCGGATTTCGGCCTGGGTTTCCAGCGCCTGCTGCTTCTCCCGACTGTCGCGGAAAGCGCTGCGAGGATCATCGGATGCGGGGCTGGCCGGCGACGCGCCGGATTCAGCCGTCAAACCAGCGCCCTGAGCCCCGGAAGACTGACCGATACTCGCCTCTGACGCCAGGGCCGCCTGGCCGGAAGCGGACAGCGTGACCCGGTCGTTGCGATTGGTTTCAAAGGGAGGCGGCTGATCGGTCTCTGGAGCGCTGGAGCGAATACGCGGGTCGCGGCTTTCCTGCTGCTGCCACTGCTGATCGGTTTCTCCGGGGCGCTGATCGGGGGAGCGGAAGTTCTCGCTTCGGGCCGTCTCGGCCGATTCCTCCAGGGGCTGGAGGCTGGAACCTCTGAGGTCCTCGGTTTCCTGCCCCACAGGGGCACGCCCGGCGGGCACAAAGGGCGCCACGGCGTTGGCAAAATTGGAGGGAATGACCGAGGCCATGATCGAAGGCGGCTATCAGGCCATGGTGTCAATCAGCCGACCGACATTTTCATCGGCGGCTTCAAGCACCCGGGCGTTACTGTCAAACACCTGCTGCTGGGCCTCGATATTGATCAGAGGCTCCACAATCTGCAGGCTGGAGGCCGATTCGGTCGCGGGCACGGTGCCCGACTGGACGATCTGCTGCGCCGAGCTGGTCATTTCAGACTGGCTGCGCTGCATGCCGATCAAGGCCTGATTGACGGCAGAACCAATTTCCATCGTATACCCCCTTTCATTGCGGCCTGAGCGGCCGATCTGAGAACGCTGTCCTCGTTAGTTTAGCGCGCCAACTGACCAAAAAACAATCAAGACCGGCAATTTATCAGAGTTTTTTGCAGTAAAACGGCCATTTATAGAACCGAACGAACTAACCGATCAGGGGGTCCAGGTTCAGGTGCTCGGCAACGGCAGAGGGGGTCGGCGAAGACAGTGTCGGTACCCAGCCAAGAAACGGCGCTCGCAGGCGTTGCCCAAGCGCGTCCACATTCTCCCGCAGACGCGGCATATCCGGGTCCAGCACGTTGGCTACCCAGCCGGCCAACGGCAAGCCATCGCGGGCAATCGCCTCGGCGGTCAACAGCGCGTGATTCAGGCAACCCAGGCGCACCCCCACCACCAGAATGACCGGCAAGTTGAGCTGTCGGGCCAGATCCGCCAGGGTTTCAGCCGGATTGAGCGGCACTCGCCAGCCCCCGGCGCCCTCGACGACGGTAAAGTCCGCCTGCCCCAGAACACCGCGGCAATAGCCTGCCAGACGATCGGTCGACAGGGGCCGCCGGGCTTCCAGCGCGGCAATGTGGGGCGCGATGGCCGGCTCGAGGGCCACGGGGTTGACCTGCTCGTAATCGAGGGGCGGATTGACCACCGACTGCAACAACAGGGCATCCTCGTTGCGCAATCCGTCCGGGGTCCGCTCACAGCCCGCGGCCACCGGCTTGAGCGCCGCCGTGGTCAGACCCCGACTGTTGGCGGCCTGAAGCAGGCCGGCTGCGATACAGGTTTTACCCACACCGGTGTCCGTGCCGGTGACAAAAAACGCGTGTTTTGCCATGGTGTGCAGTTCTCTTTCAACATCGGATTAAGAAGGTTTGCGCGCAGCGGCGTAATACACCTCGTAGCTGGCGGGGAGGAGTCCGTCCTCCCGGAACGGCTCGTAGGCAGCCTTGAGCGCCTGAATTTTCTGTCGCCCAGTGAGCCCTTCCGGCTGCCCCCGGTTGACATTGTGGGCCCCGAGCGCCTTGAGCTCCCGGGTCAAGTCGGCCAGCGCCTCGTAGCGCAGCACCCGCTCCTCGCGCAGCCACTCGGTGCCCTGGAACCCCGCCTGGCACAGTGCGTCGTCAACCGCCCGCTGGGGAGGAAAGCGGTTGACGTGAACGTAGCCGTCCACCCGCTGCCAGGCGCTTTTCAACTCCCAGAGCGTGCGCGGCCCCAGGGTGGAAAACAGCAGCCGCCCGCCCGGCTTCAACACCCGCTGCAGCTCGCCGAACAGGCTCGGCAGGTGTTCACACCACTGGACCGACAGGCTGGAAAAGACCAGATCCACACTGGCATCGGCCAGGGGTAATTCCTCGGCATCACCACACAGCCACAGAGCCGGAATATCGCGCTCCTGACGGGCAAAGCGGAGCATGCCCTCGGCAATATCCAGTCCGATCAGCTGCGCCTCGGGAAGCCGGTGGGCCAGCCGCTCGCCAAAATAGCCGGTACCGCAGCCCAGATCCACCAGGGTGTCCACCACCCCAAGGTCCTGCCCGCCCAACTGATTCAGTAGCGTCTCTCCCACCGCGCGCTGCAGCCGCGCGACACTGTCGTAACTGGTGGCTGCCCGGCTGAACGAGTGAGCGACCCGGCGCTTATCCAGTTGCCCGGTGGTCAGATTCAGAAAGTGCAGCACGGCCTCGCCCACCCGCTCTGGCTCACTCCAATGCATGGCGTGCCCCGCCCCGGCCACCACGGACACCCGCTGGCGCTGGTTGAGCGCCGGCAGCTGACCGGCAGCGGCCAGGGGAACCAGAGCGTCGTGCTCGGCATACAGGTGCAGACCGGGCTGCCGCAGTTGCTCGAAGGCACGGGCATTATCCAGGTCGGACAACAGCGTCAGCGCCTGGCCCCATTGAGGCCGAACCTGTTCAGGCTCCGGCTGAAGGTTTGCCAGCGCTGCGCGTACGTCCCGCTCGCGCTGATCGCCATGGGCGACCAGGCCCAGAAACCGTTTCAGCCCTTTGGCAGGGGCGCGCTCGAAATCGCGCTTGAATCGCTCGTTGGTGGCCGGCGCCATGGCCTCTGGCCAGCGCGCATCCGCCACAAAGCGCAGATTGCTGGCGAGGGTGACCACGCGGGTTATACGCTCCGGCCGCCGGGCGGCCAGTGCCACTGCAAGCATGCCGCCCAGAGACCACCCCACCAGAGTGGCCTGCGCCGGCAGGCTCTGATCAATGGCATTGAGTACGCTATCGAGCGAGAAATCCGCACCGGCCGGACTGTCGCCAAAGCCCGGCAAGTCCAGGGCAATGACATCGCTGTATTGGCGCAACCAGGGCAGTAGGGGTTCCCAGCTG
>NZ_DFTP01000031.1:45394-45997 GCF_002381585.1 Marinimicrobium sp. UBA4209 | reverse complement strand
GGGGTTCCCAGCTGCGGCTGTCAAAACCCCAGCCGTGAAGTAGCACCAGGGGCTCGGCCGAGGTCGATACCAGCGCGGGAAAGTGATGGGCGGCCAGTGGAGCGTCGAGCTCCCGGGGCGCACTCAGGGGAATCATCGGGTCTGTCACGGCGCCTCCACAGACGCAAGTTCATGGAGACTGTCCGCCAGCGCGGACAGCAGCCCGGCCACCTGTGCCCGGGAGTGGCCGGCACTCAGGGTCACTCTCAGTCGGGCACTGCCTTTAGGTACGGTGGGTGGGCGAATAGCGACCACCCAGTAGCCTTTCTGCTCCAGGGCGGAGGCCAGGGCGAGTGCCCGGCGGTCATCCCCAATCAGCACCGGCTGGACCGCCGTGTGGGAGTCCATCAGGGTAAGCCCGAGGGCGCGTGCGCCGTCCCGGAACTGTACAATGCGCTCATTGAGCTCCGTCCGACGCCAGGCCTCCTCCTGCACCAGCCGCAGGCTCGCCCGGGTCGCCGCCGCGACCGCCGGTGGCAACGCGGTGGTGTAGATGTAGCTACGGGCAAACTGAATCAGCGTTTCGATCAGGGCCTCGCTGCCCGCCACAAACGCTCCGGCGGT
>NZ_DFTP01000031.1:44952-45180 GCF_002381585.1 Marinimicrobium sp. UBA4209 | reverse complement strand
CCGTCCATGCTGAACACGCCGTCCACGGCCACCAGGCGACGCCTGGCATCAGAGCCCGCGAGGCGGCGCTCCAGGTGTTCCGGGTCATTGTGGGAAAAGCGCTGGAAACGGGCCCCGCTCAGCAGCCCGGCATCGAGCAGTGAGGCGTGGTTCAGGCGGTCTTCAAAAATGCCGTCGCCCTTGCCCACCAGGGCAGTCACCGTGCCCAGGTTGGCCATGTAGCCGGTG
>NZ_DFTP01000031.1:35913-44898 GCF_002381585.1 Marinimicrobium sp. UBA4209 | reverse complement strand
AGGTTGGCCATGTAGCCGGTGGAAAACAGCAATGCCCGCTCGCGGCCACAGAACGCCGCCAGTTCCTCTTCCAGGGCATGGTGCTCGCGGGAGTGGCCGCATACCAGGTGAGAGGCTCCACTGCCCACCCCCAGATCATCGGCGCCGGCTCTGAATGCCTTGATGACATCCGGGTGGTTGGCCAGGCCCAGATAGTCGTTGCTGCAGAAACCGACCAGGTGGCGGCCATCGACCACCACCTCGGGGCCCTGCGGGGAGGCCAGCGTCCGACGCTGGCGATAGAGAGACTGGGCCCGACGAGCCGTCAGTGCGGGCCCGAGCGCCGCATCCAGAGAGGCGTGGGGCACGGCTTACTTGGCGGCGTTGTAGAAGAATTGGTCGTTGCGCGCCTCTTCCAGCGCCCCGGCCAGCTCGACCTCATCCTGCTCGGCTTCGTCGATATGCACTTCGCGCTGCTCGGGCTGAATCCCCAGGCGCTTGAACAACTGCATGTCCTTATTGGCTTCCGGGTTAGCGGTCGTGAGCAGTTTCTCGCCGTAGAAAATCGAGTTGGCGCCGGCCAGGAAGGCCATGGCCTGCATCTGGTCGTTCATCTCCTCGCGCCCGGCAGACAGACGGACATGCGACTGAGGCATCAGAATCCGGGCCACCGCAATGGTGCGGATAAACTCGAAGGGGTCCAGGTCTTCCTCTTCCGCGAAGGGTGTGCCGGCCACTTTCACCAGCATGTTGATGGGTACCGACTCCGGGTGGTCCGGCATGGTGGCCAGTTGCTGCAACAGACCCGCGCGGTCGGTCTTTTCTTCGCCCATACCGACAATACCGCCACAACAGACTTTCATGCCGGCCTTGCGAACGTTGTCCAGGGTTTCCAGACGATCCTGATAGGTACGGGTGGTGATCACCTCGCCGTAATACTCGGGAGAAGTATCCAGGTTGTGGTTGTAGTAATCCAGGCCCGCCTCGGCAAGGGTTTTTGCCTGCCCTTCGTCGAGCATCCCCAGCGTCATGCAGGTTTCCAGGCCCAGGGACTTGACTCCTTTGACCATGTCCGTGACGTAGTTAAGGTCCCGGTTCTTGGGGCTGCGCCAGGCGGCACCCATGCAAAAGCGGGTGGCGCCGCTGGCCTTGGCGGCCCGGGCTTCTTCCAGCACTTTCTCTACCGCCATCAGACGCTCGCGCTCCAGACCGGTGTCGTAGCGGGCACTCTGGGGGCAGTATTTGCAATCTTCCGGGCAGGCGCCGGTTTTGATCGAGCACAGGGTGCTGACCTGCACTTGATTGGGATCGAAGTGGGCGCGGTGCACGGTCTGTGCCTGAAACATAAGGTCGCTGAACGGCAGGTCAAACAGGGCGAGAATCTCGTCCCGGGTCCAGTCGTGGCGAATCGGCGGTTGTGCGGTGGCGTTCATGGTTCGATCCCGGTGTGTTTGAGGTCCAAAAGCCCTCTATAGTAGCGGCCCACAGGCCGCTGTCAACCAAAATGCCCTGATCGGGTTTACAGCGCCCTCGCCCACAGGGTCGCACATCCGGCGGCCTGGGCCTTCGGGGCTGGACGTCAGCGGCCCGAGAAGTCATGATCTACCTGCAAGCCACCAACCAAAGGACTACCCCCCATGTGGAATGGATTGAAGTGGAATGGACTCAAGGGCCTCATGGCCACCCTGCCCCGGCTGCCCCGATCCTGTCTGCTGTGCTCGCAACCCGGTGCCGACCTGCTGTGCCCGGGGTGCGAATTCGGTCTACCCTACCTCGCCCGCCACGATCATCAATGCCTGACCTGCGCCCTGCCGCTGTCCGTGGATAGTCGCTACTGCGGGTACTGTCTGCAGGCACCGCCAGACTTTGAACGCTGCCGGGTCCTGGGGACCTACGACTACCCTCTGGACAACCTGGTCCACGCCTTCAAGTACCGCCGCAAACTGGCATCGGGCCGGGCCTTGAGCGGTTTGTTGGCCGGGCTGCTCAGGGCTGAGCGGGAGGAAGAGAGTGAAGAGACCTGGCCGGAGTTGCTGATCCCGGTCCCCATGCACTGGACCCGTCGGCTAAAGCGCGGTTTCAACCAGACGGAACTGTTGGCCCACGACCTGGGCCGGGCACTGAGCCTACCGGTGCTCAGCCGGGTGGCGCGAAGACCCCAGCCGACCCGCGCCCAACAGGGGCTGACCCGAACCGCCCGCATCCACAACCTGCGCCATGCTTTTTCCTTGAACCCCCGCCACGAAAAGCGCCTTGCGGGACGGCGGGTTGCCCTGGTTGACGATGTAGTGACCACTACCAGCACCGTGCGGGCACTGAGCCGGCTTATACGGGAGGCGGGAGCCCGCTCGATGGAAGTCTGGGCACTGGCCCGGACGCCGGAATCGCCCGAAGCCCATCAAAGTACTCGATAGCCTCGATCTATTTGTATTACCATATTACATCATGGTAGTTTGTTGAGCGTAAGTTCAATAAATACAACCTGGCGGGCGAACATCGCTTGTGGCGCTCCGCCTGATACCGCGAGGCAAAATACCATGACATCACGCAATACCAAGACCCTCGGGTTCCCCTTTCCGACCGCGGTCAGCGCGCTGGCCCTGAGTCTGTTCCTGACCGCCTGTGGCGGCGGTTCCGGTGGTGGCGAAGCCCCGACGAATTCCGACGGTCCCAGTCAGGAGGCGCCTGAGAACAACGATAGTCCGGATCAGGAAACGCCCGAGGATGACGACCAAGACAGCCCTCAGGGATCGGTCAGTCCAACCTTTACCAACATTGCGGTCCACGACCCCTCGGTGACCAAGGTGGGCAGCGACTACTATGTGATTGGTTCGCACCTCTCCATGGCCAAAACCGATGACATGATGAATTGGGAGCGGGTCGCCGATGGCGTTACCCCCGCCAACCCCCTGTTTGACGACGTCACCGAAGAGCTGGCCGATGCCCTTGGCTGGGCCGATGCCAACACCCTTTGGGCGGCCGATATCATTCAGCTCAAGAGTGACGGGCGGTATTACATGTACTACAACGCCTGCCGGGGCGATGCACCACAATCGGCCATGGGGATCGCTGTCGCCGACAATATCGAGGGGCCCTACGAGAACATAGAGATTTTCCTGCGCTCGGGCTCCGAAGCGGATAGTGCGCTTGAGCCAGGCGCGGTGACCGAGGGCTATATCGCCGATCCCTACAATTCCTTCATCCACCCGAACGTTATTGATCCGCACACGTTCTACGATCATGAAGGTAATCTCTGGATGACTTACGGCTCCTACTCCGGCGGGTTGTTTATAATGCAGATGGATCCGGACACCGGTTTACCGCTGCCGGATCAGGGTTACGGCACCCACCTGATGGGCGGCAACCACACCCGAATTGAAGCCCCTTATGTGCTTTACAGCCCCGAGTCCGAGTACTACTACCTGTTCAGCTCCTTCGGCGGTCTGGACGCCAACGGTGCCTACAATATTCGCGTGGCCCGAGCCGAAAACCCAGGCGGCCCCTACTACGACTACGAGGGCAATGACGTTGCCGACGTGAAGTCTGACGGCAGCACCTTCTTTGATGATGAGGCCATTGAAGACGGTGCGGTGAAGCTGATGGGCAACTTCCAGTTTGCCGATGGCGGCAATGGCTACGTCTCCCCGGGACATAACTCGGCCTATTACGACGAAGGCCTGGGCAAACACCTGATGTTCTTCCACACTCGTTTCCCCGGACGCGGTGAACAGCACGAAGTCCGTGTGCACGAACTGTTCATCAATGCCGATGGCTGGCCGGTGGTGGCACCGCATCGCTATGTGCCCACGTCTGAGACGGACGAGACCATCGAGTCAAGCATAAGCGAAGCCGACGTACCGGGCACCTACGAGCTGGTCAACCACGGCCTGGACATCACCGCCCAGATCAAAAGCTCCGTGACCATCGAGCTGGAAGACGGCGGTCAGATCTCCGGCGAGGCCAGCGGTGACTGGACCCTCGGGGCGGACAACGCCATCACTGTGACCCTGGATGACGAAGGCACCTTCGAGGGCGTGGCCGCGCGCCTGTGGAGCCCGTCGGAACAGGAGTTTGTGGTGACCTTCAGTGCACTGTCGGTGGACGGTGTGGCCATCTGGGGCAGCCGCTCGCTCGACTGATCTCCCATCCGCCCTCCCATAACCGGTACAATGCCGGTTTGGGAGGGCACTATGAGCACATCCGCACATCCTTACGAAGCGCTCTCGCCGGATCTGGTCCTGGATGCGGTGGAAAGTAGCGGCTACCTGAGTGACATGCGCATTCTGGCGCTCAACAGCTATGAGAACCGGGTGTATCAGGTGGGCATGGAAGAGGGTCCGCCGTTGATCGCCAAGTTCTACCGCCCGGAGCGTTGGAGCGACGCGCAGATTCAGGAAGAACACGACTTTACCCGGGACCTGCTGGACCTGGAAGTGTCCGTCGTGCCCCCTTTACCCGATGTCGAAGGCCACACCCTGCGCGAATACCAGGGCTTTCGTTTCGCCCTTTACCCCCGTCAGGGCGGCCACGCCCCGAATCTCGATGACTTCGACCAATTGCTGACGCTGGGCCGGGTACTGGGACGCATTCATGCCCTGGGCGAGGCCCGTCCGTTTGCGCATCGCCCGACCCTGGACGTCCAGAGCTTTGCGGTGGACAGTTACGAATTTCTGCTATCCGAGTCATTCATTCCCGAAAGTCTGCGCCCCTCCTATGAAACGCTGGGGGCGGATCTGATCCATCGCCTTGAGCGCATTTTTGCCGACGCCGAATACACCCCCATTCGCCTGCACGGGGACTGCCATCCGGGCAACATTCTGTGGCGGGATGATGCACCACACTTTGTCGACTTTGACGATGCCCGCAACGGGCCGGCGGTACAGGATCTGTGGATGCTGCTGTCGGGGGAAAGGGAGCAACAGACCGCACAACTGTCGGAAATCGTGGAGGGTTATCAGGAGTTCTGTGATTTCAATTTTGCGGAACTGAACCTGATTGAGGCGCTGCGCAGTTTGCGCATCATGAATTACAGCGCCTGGCTGGCGCGTCGCTGGCAGGACCCGGCATTTCCCAAAAGCTTCCCCTGGTTCAATACCGAACGCTATTGGGGCGAACACATTCTGGAGTTGCGGGAACAGTTGGCGGCTCTGGACGAGCCGCCACTGGCACTTTTTTAGAAAAGCAGGGACTCGCTTAACGCTCCTTGCTTTCCAGATAGCGGAAGAAGTCTGAGTCCGCCCGAATCATCAGTGTGGTGTTATCGCCCAGCGCCGAGTAGGTTTCCAGAGTGCGCAGGAACGCGTAAAACTCCGGGTCCGCCCCAAAGGCTTCACCGTAAATTTTGATCGCTTCGGCATCGGCGTTACCGCGAATTTCCTCCGCGGTACGCGCCGCCTCGGAGTTGATCCGGCGCAGCTCACGCTCCATTTCACCGGTAATTTCCAGGCTGCGCCCCTGCCCCTCGGCACGGAAACGCTCGGCGATGGCCTGGCGCTCGGAAATCATGCGATTCTCCACTTGGCGGCGCACCGAATCGATGTAGTTCAGGCGCTTGATACGCACATCGATCAGTTCTATCCCCAGACTCGGGGTCATCTTGGCGGCGCTTTTGAGAATTTCCGCCTCGAGTTTTTCCCGCCCCAGTTTCGGCCGCTTGGTCAGGGCCACATCGTCCCGATCCTGTTCGACTTCGTCGAGGTCATCCACGTCCACATTCCAGTCACCGGAGCGGACAATCTCTTCGAGCTCGGTACCCGAGACAATATCCCGCACCACCGAATCGACAATATCATCCAGGCGGTTTCGACCGCCACGCTCGTCGCGCACGCTACGCAGGAACTGTAACGGATCAGTGATGCGCCAGCGGGCCGTGGTATCGACCTGAATGAATTCCCGTCCAAGGGTCGGAATCTGGGTGACGTCGCCGTCCCAGATCAACAGCCGCCGATCGAACCGGCGCACCTCCTGGATGAAGGGCAGCTTCCAGTGCAGGCCGGGCTCGCTGACCACATCGCCCTGGGGCTCACCAAACTGAACGATGATGGCCTGCTCGGCCTCATCCACCACGTAGGCTGACGAAAATACGGTAACGGCAACCGCCGCCAGAATGATTGCAAAAATTCCACCTTTCATTATTTGGCCTCCTGGCGCGCATCGCGAATGTTCATCAGGGGCAAGGGGCCGACCTGATCGTCCTGAACCATCAATACCTGGCCGACCTTGGGCAACAAGCCGCCCATGGCTTCCAGATACAGACGCGAGCGGGTGACTTCGGGCACGTTCTGGTATTCCTCCAGCATGGCGCGGAAGCGGGCGGTTTCCCCGTAGGCTCGGTTGACCCGCTCGGTGGCATAGCCTTCAGCCTCAGCGATCAGACGCTGCGCTTCACCTTCGGCGCGGGGAATCTGCTGGTTGGCGCGCTTGGTGGCTTCGTTGATCATCCGCTCGCGCTCCTGTCGGGCTTCGTTCACTTCGTTAAATGCGGGGCGCACTGCCTGGGGCGGCACAACGTCTTGAAGCTCGACGGTAATGATGTGTAAGCCGGAGTTATAGCGATCCATGACCTGCTGAATTTCTTCACGCGCCAGTTGGGCGATTTCCACCCGCCCAACGGTCAGCACTTCCGAGCCGAGGCGGTTACCCACCACCCGACGCATGACGGATTCGGAAATGTCCCGCAGCGTGGTGTCGGGCTCGCGCTGCTGGTAAAGATACTTGATAGGATCCTGAATGCGATACTGCACCACCCACTCGACGTTGATCACATTGAGATCACCGGTCAGCATCGCCGACTCGCCGGTAAAATCCTGACTGGAATAACGACTGGCCTCATTGCCCCGCTGGCCGACAGTACGAAAGCCGAACTCCTGCTTGAGCACCCGGGCCGAGGCGACACGTTGTACTCTGTCGATTCCAAAGGGAAGTTTGAAGTGCAGGCCCGGATCGGTGATCGCCACCACTGCACCAAAGCGCTTGACCACTGCCTGCTGCTCAGGCTGAACAGTGTAAAAACTGGTAAAGCCGCCCCAGAGGATGAGGAGGGCGAGGGGAATCAGCAGGCCCAATCCGATTCCCGGAAGGCGAGGGAGATGCCGGGTGAGTTCGGCAAAATCATCCTTCAGATTCCTGTGTGAATTATTCATTGTCTGCTCCTTTCATGACCCGGCGCAGTAAGCGCGCCGAGGCGGAACCTTAACAGAAGCAGTGGCCAGTGTCCCGCTTTGGGCGGGTCAGACACTCATCCGGGGCGATAGTTGGTCAGCACCTCATCGACCCCGGACTCCAGTGCCCAATCGACCTCCCGCTCACTCTCCGGAAGAAATGCCAGCACCCGCCCTTGCCGGCGACGATAGCGCTCCACCATGGCCGGGCGTAACAGGCGCACACCAGCCAGCCTGGGCGGTAGCGAGTAAGTGGCGCCGGGCTGAATACCCGCCAGAGGCGGTAGCCCCGCCGCGCAGGCCAGTCCGGCGCGTCGACACTCGGGCATGGGCACCATGCACTCGATCTCGGGCTGCTCATCCAGCAGCAGTCGTTGCTGACGGGGGTCCCAGAACAGAAACCGGGCGCGGCCGCTCAACAGCGCCTGGCCTTCGCCCTGCCACTGCGCCAACAACAGGGCCAGGGTCCGCTCACCGTATTCGGGTTTAATGTCGAGAATCCAGTGGTGCTGTCCGAATTCCTCCAGCCACTGGTCAAAAAACAACAGTGGCTCCCCTCCCTTCAGGCGAACCTGCTCAAGCTCGTGGCGGGTCGCTTCGGTGACTTTCAGTGGAAGCCCGGCAACCCGGCTCAGGTCTTCATCGTGGGCAAGCACCAGGTGCCCGTCCGCGGTGCTGCGCAGGTCGGTTTCCAGATGCGAAAACCCGGCATCCAACGCCGCCCGAAAGGCATTGGCCGTGTTTTCCGTGGCCCGGTCGCACAGGCCACGGTGACTGATCCAGAGGGGGGCGGACATCAATAATTTCCTCCTGTTGTTCCGGGCAGGCCAGTGGCACCCAAGCGTGTCATTTTATTCTCCGGCCAATGCGGTAGCATAGGCACAGGACAGTATACCCCCGGACGCCCAACGGACCGCCTATGCTCTATTGGATAATTGCGCTTTTCCATCTGGTCGTGATGCCCATCGCCGCCGTGCACGCCCTGATTTACAAACGGGATCACCGCGCGGCCCTGGGCTGGATCGGGGTCATTCTGCTTTTCCCCGTCGCCGGGCCGCTACTCTACTTCCTCTTCGGGATCAACCGGTTGCGCACCAAAGCCCAGGTATTCACCGGCCACCACCTGCCGGTCATGTTCTTTGGTTACGACCGCACCAGCCCGCCCCTGCTGCTCAACCCCGATCCGCTGATCGACACTTTACCCAACCCGGATCTGGCCCGGGTGGGGAGCCGGGCAACCGGACAGCCCCTGCTGCCGGGCAACCAGGCCAACATTCTGATCAACGGTGAAGCCTTCTTCCCCGAGCTACTTCGGTCAATTGAAGAAGCCCGTCACTGGATTCTGCTGTCCACCTACCTTTTCGGCCACCGGGGTGAGGCCCGAGCGGTGATTGATGCCCTGATCCGGGCCAAGGACCGGGGCGTTGCCGTCTATGTGCTCGCGGACGGGATCGGCACCAGCTATTCGTGGCGCACTGCCATCCGCGCCCTGCGCCGGGCCGATGTGAGCGTGGCCCTGTTCACGCCGCCCTCGCTGCTGCCACCGTCGCTGGATATCAACCTGCGCAATCACCGCAAAATTGCGGTTGTGGATCAGCAGGTCGGCTTTTTCGGTGGCATCAACATCGATGATCGGCATATGGTGGCCAACCCCCACAACCGCCACCCCACCGAGGATGTCCACTTCCGGGTGAACGGGCCTCTGGTGGCCGAGTTGACCCACCTGTTCTGCCACGACTGGGATCTGGTGACCGGCCGAAAGCCCGCGCTCACCGAGCTGCCCTGTCCCACGGCGGGCCGCAGCGTCTGCCGCCTGATTGATGACGGCCCCCACGACAACCTCAAT
>NZ_DFTP01000031.1:18243-35902 GCF_002381585.1 Marinimicrobium sp. UBA4209 | reverse complement strand
CCTGTCGATGACCCTGATCGGGGTATTTACGGCGGCCCGGGAGCGCATCCGGATCATGGTGCCCTACTTTCTTCCCAACCACGAAATGGTGGCCGCATTGCAGGCCGCCGTGTTGCGGGGGGTCAAAGTGGAGGTCATTCTGCCCGAGCGCAGCAACCTGCGCTTTGTCGACTGGGCGACCCGGAACATGCTCTGGGAGCTGTTGCTCTGGGATATGGACGTCTTTTACAAAGCGGCGCCGTTCGCCCACAGCAAACTGATTCTGGTCGACGATGCTTACGCCATGACCGGTTCCGCCAACCTCGACGCCCGCAGCCTGCGCCTGAATTTCGAGCTGGGCGTGGAGTGGTTTAATGCGGACCTGACCCGACAACTGCACGCCCACCTCGATGAGGCCACCGCGCGAAGCCGGCGGATCACCCTGGCCGAGCTGGATCAACGCCCCCTCTGGCAGCGACTGCGCGATGCGTTTTTCTGGCTGTTTTCGAGCTATCTTTGACGTATGATTGAGCCACTATAACGAGGTCCCTTCTGACAATGACTGCACATAACTGGCTGAACCTGTTGGCCGTCACCTGGTTTTTTGCCGTGTGGATTGGCTACGCCAGTTTCGCCCGACACCGGGCCCGGGTGTCCTACAGCCTGTCCTCCGTACTGCAGATCTACCGCAAACGCTGGATGCATTCGATGCTGCGGCGTGAAAACCGCATTGGCGATACCGCGCTGATCGCAGGACTGGAACGACAGACCACGTTTCTGGCTTCAACCTCGATCTTTGTGATCGCTGGTCTGATTACGGTTCTGGCGTCCATCGAACAGGTTCACGACACTCTTACCGCCCTGCCGTTTTTTAACCGGGACATGACCTCCCGACAACTGCAGTTCAAGCTTCTGTTGTTGCTGGCCATCTATGTGTACGCGTTTTTCACCCTGACCTGGGCCGTGCGCCAATACGGCTTCAGCTCCATTCTGCTGGGGGCCGCGCCACTGGCGAACGACACGGACATCACCGAGGAGGAGCGAGCCCGCTATGCCACCACCAGTGCGAAAGTCATTGATCAGGCGGGGCACAGCTACAACTACGGCCTGCGCGCCTATTATTTTTCGCTCTCGGTGCTGCCCTGGCTGTTCAATACCTGGCTGTTCATTCTGGCGGCAACGCTGACCGTGGCGGTTCTGTATCGGCGAGAGTTTCACTCCCGGCCGCTGCAGACGCTGGCCAACGAGGTGCGGGCATCCGCCGATAGCGCCGACCAATAACCCACCTCAATGCCGCCGGGCATCGGTACCGTGGCTGCCCACCGGCTCAATGTGAACCGTCGCCACCACCCCCAACTCCGCCAGTCGGTGCTCCGCCGCATCGGCCAGGTCGTGGGCCCGACGCACGGTCCAGTCGCCGGGCACCTGCAGGTCCACCTCGGCAAACTGCTGGGCGCCGGAGGCCCGGGTGCGCAGCCGATGAAAGCCACAACTCTCCGGGGTCATGGCCTGCAGTGCTTGCTCTAGCTTTGTCAGGGTTCTGGGGCTCAGGGCCCGATCCATCAACCCGTTGGCGGACTTGGCCAGCAGCTGCCAGCCCTCATGAAGAATATGCAGCGCCACAGCTATCGCCACGACGGGGTCGAGCCACAGCAAGCCAGTCCACTTGGCCAGCCCGACGCCCAGCACCACCCCGACAGTCGTCCAGACGTCGGTCATCAAATGCCGTCCGTCACCTTCAAGCGCTGGCGAGCGCAATGCACGACCGTAGCGCAGCAGCAAGCGGGCCACAACAAGGTTGATCAGCGCGGCTCCCACCGACAGTCCCGTACCCAGATTAAGAGCCTGTAGAGTCTCTGGGTTCAGAAGTCGCTCGCCCGCCGCCACCAGAATGGCCAGCGCGGCCAGGAAAATCATGCCCCCTTCGAAGGCCGCTGCGAAATACTCGGCCTTGCCATGCCCAAAAGGGTGACCGTCATCCGGCGGGCGACGCGCGTATTGAAACATCGTCAGTGCAAACCCGGCCCCCAGAAGGTTGACCACAGACTCCAGCGCGTCTGACAGGTAACCCACCGAGCCGGTCAGTTGCCACGCCAGGGCCTTCAGCCCCATGGTTGCCAGCGCCGCCGCCAGCGAGAGCCACAGAATGTGATGAGCCTGCCATTTGACCATTGCGTTGTTCCTGCCTGAATTTATGCCAGTGTAGCGTACCGGGGGTGGAAATCTCGGCGCCCAAGCCCAATAATGGCTCAACCATACTCTGCAATGCACCCGACACTCTACAGGATGGCCCATGACCGCCCAACTCGCTCCCGTCAGCAGTGACCCCGTATGGGAAGACATTCGCCGTCAGACCCGCGCCCAGGCGGAGTCCGAACCGGTACTGGCGAGCTTTCTGCACACCACCATCCTCAACCACGACACCCTGGAAGCGGCCCTGAGCTTCCACCTGGCCAACAAGCTGGACAGCCCGGCCATGCCGGCCATGCTGATGCGCGAGGTCATTGAGCGGGCACTGGCGGACGACCCGGGTATTGGCGAGGCGGTGCGGGCCGACCTGCTGGCCATCAACGAGCGGGACTCCGCCTGCGACTCCTCGAGCACACCGTTCCTGTACTTCAAAGGGTTTCATGCGCTCCAGGCTTACCGGGTCGCGCACTGGCTCTGGCAGCACGGCCGGGAAGCCCTGGCGCTGTTTCTGCAGAACCGTATTTCCGTGGTGTTCGCGGTGGACATTCACCCGGCGGCCCGTATCGGTCGGGGCATCATGTTTGACCACGCCACGGGCATCGTCATCGGCGAAACGGCGGTGGTGGAGGACAATGTCTCCATCATGCAGTCGGTCACCCTCGGCGGCACCGGGAAAGAGAGCGGCGACCGCCATCCCAAGGTCCGAAAAGGCGTGTTGATCGGCGCCGGGGCCAAGATTCTTGGCAATATCGAGATCGGCGAGTGCGCCACGGTCGGTGCGGGCAGCGTGGTGCTCAAGTCCGTCCCCTGCCGCAAAATCGCCGCCGGCGTACCCGCCCAAATCATCGGTGACAGCCGCTGCCAGCAGCCGTCACGCACCATGGACCACCGACTGGATGACTGACATGCTCAAACGCTTAGCCTGTGCCTTGGCCCTGCTGCTCATTATGACCGGTTGCGGAGAGGCGCCGGAGACCGAAACGAGCGCCAGCTCCGACAGCACGTCGGCCGCGCCCGATTCTGCCGAGGCCACTGCACTGACGGTTTACAAAAGCCCGACCTGCGGCTGCTGTGAGGACTGGATTACGCACATGGAGGGCGAGGGCTTCGAGGCGGCCATTGAGCACCCGAGCCGGATGGCGACCATCAAGGCGCAGTTGGGGATCGCTCCCGAGTACGCCTCCTGCCATACCGGTGTCTCTGAGGAGGGCTATATTTTCGAGGGTCACGTTCCGGCCAAGCTGGTCCGCCAGTTTCTGAACAGCCCACCGGAAAACGCTCTGGGCCTGGCCGTACCGCGCATGCCGGTAGGCAGTCCGGGCATGGAGATGGGCGAGCGTTTTGACCCGTACGATGTGTTGTTGCTGAAGACCGACGGCAGCAGCGAGATTTATGCCCGGATTGAAACGCCCGAGCAGCAGTATTGAACATCCGCACTATTTTGGCGCAGCCGTCACCAAAAGTGGTGCGCGTTGGTTCATCGAGTCCGGCCCGTGAAGGAGAGCCCCCTTTCAAGACACGCCGTAAACCCATCCCTGGGGGCTCGGATCGCGGGTCCCCCGCTCTACGGTCTTGAAAGGGGGCTCTCCTCCACGGGCCTACGTGCCACACGAAACCCACTGTGCCGTCACCGCAGGCGCGACTGTGGCACGGAACTCCGGTGCGGGGGAAACCACTCCAGGACACGCAGCAACCTTGAACCGAGGGTAACGGCGGATGCGGCCTTTGGCCTTATCCGCCCTACGCAACTGCGTGCTACACAAAAACCCATGTGCCACTGCTACAGACGCGACGGTGGCATGGAGGTCCGGTGTGGGGTAAACCATTCCAAGACCGTAGAGCGGGGGACCCGCGATCCGAGCCCCCAGGGATGGGTTCACGGCGTGTCTTGGAATGGTTTACCCCACACCGGACCGGACTTTCC
Source organism: Marinimicrobium sp. UBA4209 (assembly GCF_002381585.1). NCBI lineage: Bacteria > Pseudomonadati > Pseudomonadota > Gammaproteobacteria > Cellvibrionales > Cellvibrionaceae > Marinimicrobium > Marinimicrobium sp. UBA4209. Next base: position 31,809 of record NZ_DFTP01000031.1, on the reverse strand, counting down.
GAAAAGCACCCAAACCAAAGCCATAAAAACCCCACCATGGCCAGCTTTTTGCAGCATTCCCGATCGCCCCACACGTCACTATGACCGGAGACCGGAATGCAATACACCAAACCCATGATTGAACTGGTGTTTGAGATTCGCCGGCGCGTGCCCGCCGATCTGAAACCTTCCGTCAAACTCGCCAATCCGGAGCTGTTGGACGAGCTGGTCACCCATCATCGGCACAGTAAGGACGTCATCTGCCAAACACTCATCAAAGAACTGCTACAACTGGCCGGAGATCCCTGGAACCACGCCCTGAGCGATGCTCAACAGGACGCCGAAGAGGCCGAAGCCGCCGCGCGACCGCGCCAGGTCACCAAGGTGTATCGAGGACAGGTAACGCTGGAGGAGGCGCCACCAAAGGACAATGCCAGCACCCCCAGGGAGCGCACCAAGCGAATGTACCGGGGGCAGGAAGTTATCGACTGACTTGCGTGCTCTGAACGTCCCGCTCTCAGGAGTCCAGGCCAGCCCAGTCCCGGCGACGGGAAAACTGGGGCCGCAGAAACTCCATCTGGTCACCGCGAATCCGGTCGCTGTTGATCAGCGCCAGGTACTCGGCGGTGTTGGGACAGAATGGCAGGGCGAGCAGCTCCATACCGATTTCGGACAGCAGGTGGTTGCCTTTGTGCTGGTTGCAGCGCTTGCAGGCGGTGACCACGTTATTCCAGCGGTCCCGGCCACCGCGGCTGATTGGGTGGACATGATCCCGGGAGAGGTGTTCTGCGGTAAACCAGCGGCCACAGTAGAGGCACTGGTGATGGTCTCGAGCAAAGAGGGCAGCATTGGTGAGCGGTGGGACGAGGCGCATGCGGGCGAGGCGGTTGCCGCCACAGGCGATAATGGCCGGCAGGTCAATCTGGGTGCGCAACCCGGTCAGGCGGGAATGGCCACCATAGACACGCCGGACGTGCCCGCCCAGGGTCCACTGCACCAGATCACGCGCATACAGGCAGACCGCGTCTTTCCAGTGCAGCCACTCGATAGGCTGGCCGGCGATATTCAGTCGCAAAATACGCGCTTCCATCGACACCTCCAGGGGTCGCTCGGTGCGCTCTGGGCGGCCGACTGACTGCGGCCAAAAAGCCGCCAGCGTCCGGGGCGTACCGGCGATTGACGTCGTACCGATACCGTATAGCCTTACTATGACGCCATTATGTCAAAACTTCCACACTTTTTATTGACGCCGGATCAGTCTGCCCGGTTTGTGTCGCCCATAAAAAGAAACCCCCGCGATAAGGGGGTTATCGCGGGGGTTGCCATCTACTTACAGGATGGGGCCCGTCCCGGGCCTAGTGGCGTGCGTCCTTTCAGTTCCGTTGCCCTGCGTCCAGTGCCTGTATCCGTTAAAAGAGATTATGCGCCACCTGCCGGCCGGGCAATAGTGGCGAATGTCGGAAAGGTTTGTGCGAGATATCTCACAAACCGTGGAATCAGAAAATCTCCTCGGGCTCCAGATCAAACAGATAGTCAGGCGAAATATCCATATCCCGGGTGATGTTTTCCCCCTGATCCTGCAGCAGTTCCCGCTCCTCGTCGTCCAGCTCCTGCTCCAGCCCCTGGCGGATCACCACCTCGACCCGGCGATTTCTGGCCCGGTTGTCCGGATTGTCATTCGGCGCCAACGGCCGGGTGTCGGCAAAGCCGGTCACCTCAAAGCGGTCCTGATCGATATAGTCGCCGCGCATCAGTTGGTGCGCCACGGATACCGCCCGGGCCGACGACAACTCCCAGTTGGAACGGAAGCGGGCCGAATTGATGGGAATGTTGTCGGTGTGCCCCTGGACCTTGATACGCCCCGGCTGGAGCATCAGTACCGCCTGAATTTCGTCCAGAACATCAAAGTAATCTTCCGCCAACTCCGCCGACCCGGAGCGAAACGACCCCTGCTCCCGAATCCGGATGATGATCTGACGCCCACGGGTTTCGATTTCAATCTGCCCGGAGGTGATCTGCGGCTGCAGACGCGCCGCCAGGGCCATGGCATCCTGCTCGGTTTCCCGGATCAGTTCCTCCAGCCGCTGCTTCAACTGCTCGCGCGCCGAGTCTTCGTATTCCGGCTCGCCCTGCTGGATATCAAACTCCTCGGCGCAGTAGACTTCCAGACTCATCTGGGTGGTGTCATCGGTGCTCTGGAAAATTTCGTTGATTGGAGTCGGCTCAGGCTTCCCCGGGCTGAACTCCTGGGCGATGATGCTGGTGCCTTTGGGCACCTCGTTGACCTGGAGCTCGGTCTGAACCCCGAACGCCTGCGCCAACGAGCCGGCCAGGCGCTTGAACTTCATGGCGTCCATTTCGGAAAACGAGAGCAGCAGTACAAAGAAGCACAACAAGAGCGCCATCAAATCGGCAAAGGTCGCCATCCAGGCAGGGAGGCCTGCGGCCTGACGTTTTTTACGGGGCGTATCGTCATCCATATCCTACTCCCCCTCAGGCGGCATCCGTGTCCGCGACGTCCCGCTTCCGCTCGGGCAAGTAAGTGCGCAACATGGAGTCGATCACCCGGGGATTCTGGCCACTCTGGATAGCCAGCAGGGCATCGATGATCAGGCTCTGCACCAGTACCTCCTCATCCGCGCGCAACTTGAGCTTATCGGAAATGGGCAGGAACACGGCGTTGGCGAGCAGAGAACCGTACAGAGTGGTCAGCAGAGCGATGGCCATGGCCGGACCGATGGCTTTGGGGTCTTCCATATTCGACAGCATCGCCACCAGACCAATCAGGGTACCGATCATGCCCATGGCCGGCGCCACATCCCCGAGTGCGCTGAAAATGGACGCGCCCTTCAAATGGCGATCCTCCGCCAGGTAGCGATCCTTGGACATCATCGCCTTGACCACCTCCGGGTCGTGGCCGTCCACCAGCAACTGAATGCCTTTCTGCAGAAAGTCGCTGCTGACCTCCTTACCTTCCAAGGATAACAGACCGCCTTTGCGCGCTGCGTCGGCCAGTTCGACAATCTCCTCGATCAGTTCCGCCGGGTCCGTGCTTCGATAGACAAAGCTCTTGGCGGCCACCTTGGTGGCACCGAAGAACTGCCCCAGACTGAACTTGGCCATTACGGCGAATACGGTGCCCCCGACCACAATCAACAGGGACGGCGCATTGACGAATATCATCAGGTCGCCGGACAGCACCATGGAGGCGACGATCAGACCAATTGCGCCGATGATCCCTACGAGGGTTGCTAAATCCACTGGTGGCTCCTCACACTAGGCTGAAACGGCCGATACGCCGTGTTGAATCTGCGGTAAAACCTGCATCTTAGCAGCAGTCGGTTTATAATTGCGCCCTTTATCACCACAGACATCCCGCCAGGAGTCTATCGGCCAATGCCGGAAAATCTTCACCTCGACCCTGGCCCAAACGACAGGTGCCCCATGCCCACGAAAAAGAAGTCCGTGGACTTTGAACAGTCACTGAGCGACCTGGAAGCGCTGGTGAACCAAATGGAGCAAGGCGAGCTCTCTCTGGAAGAATCCCTGAAAGCCTTTGAGCGCGGGATTCAGCTGACCCGGGATTGCCAGGAGCGCCTGAGCGCGGCGGAACAGCAGGTTCAGGTACTGATGGAACAGCAGGGTCAGATCAGCGTTCAGCCGATGACGCCCGGCGGCGAGGATGACGGTGAATGAGCACCGACTTCGACGCCTTCGCCGGCCCCTGGCGTGAACGCTTCAACCGGGGTTTGACCCGGTTTCTCCCGCAACCCGATGCTCAGCGCCCGCAACTGGCCGAAGCCATGGCCTACAGCCTGGCCAATGGCGGCAAGCGGGTCCGCCCCATGCTGGTCTACAGCACGGGCGCGGCGCTGCGCTACGAACCCGACCAGGCCCTGGATACGGTCGCGGTTGCCCTGGAATGCTTACACGCTTATAGCCTCATCCATGACGACTTACCCGCCATGGACGATGATGACCTGCGCCGCGGGCAGCCCAGTTGCCACATCGCCTTCGACGAGGCGACGGCCATTCTGGCCGGAGATGCCCTGCAGACGCTCGCCTTTGAGGTGCTCGCCCGGTGCGACCGCCTGTCGGCGGAGCAGCGCGTGGCGCTGATTACCGACCTGGCTCAGGCCGCCGGTGCACAGGGGATGGTACTGGGTCAGGCCATCGACCTCGGCGCCGTTCACCAGAGTCCGGACATCGCCCAGTTGGAGCGCATGCACCAACACAAAACCGGCGCCCTGATTCGCGCCAGTGTCGCCATGGCGGCCCGCGCCTGTGCCGCCTCGGCCGGTGAACGCGAGGCCCTGAGCGACTACGCCGGCGCCATCGGCCTGGCCTTTCAGGTACAGGACGATATTCTGGATGTCATCGCCGATACCAGCACGCTGGGCAAGCCCCAGGGAGCCGACACCGCGCGGGACAAGCCCACCTATGTGTCCCTGCTTGGACTCGACGGCGCGCAATCCAAAGCCCGGGAACTGCTCACTCAGGCCCTCGACAGCCTGAGCGGGTTCGACGACAGCGCTACAGCGCTGCGCAGCCTCGCGCATTACATTATTGAGCGCGGGCACTGACGCCCCGCTAGGCAGACGGGCTTCTGGCCCCTACAATGGCCCCTTTCCAATAACGACGTGACTCATGTTTGACGAAATTCCCACAGACCGCCCGGAAACGCCCCTGCTCGACCAGATTGACTCGCCAGAGCAACTGCGGGCGCTGAATGAGCGGGACCTGGAGCCGCTGGCCGAGGAGCTGCGTGCCTACCTGCTGTACAGCGTGGGACAGAGCGGTGGACACTTTGGCGCCGGACTGGGGGTCGTGGAGCTGACAGTGGCCCTGCACTACGTCTATCACACCCCGGATGACCGTCTGGTATGGGACGTGGGCCACCAGACCTATCCCCACAAAATCCTCACCGGCCGCCGCGAACGCATGAGCAGTATTCGTCAGGGGGGCGGTCTGTCCGGCTTTCCCAAGCGGGGCGAAAGCGAATACGATACTTTTGGAGTGGGCCATTCAAGCACGTCCCTCAGCGCCGCCCAGGGCATGGCTCTGGCCAGTGCCATGACCGGCAGCGAGCGCAAGTGCGCCGCCATTATCGGCGACGGCGCCATGACCGCCGGAATGGCGTTCGAGGCGCTCAACCACATTGCCCACACGGACACCGACCTGCTGGTCATCCTGAACGACAACAACATGTCGATCTCCCCCAATGTGGGTGGGCTGGCCACCTACCTGTCCAAGGTATGGGGCAGCAAGTTCTACAACTCCCTGCGCGAGGGCAGCAAACAGGTACTCACCAAAATTCCCTCCGCCTGGGAGTTCGCCCGGCGCACCGAAGAACACTTCAAGGGCTTCATGTCCCCGGGCACCCTGTTTGAGGAAATGGGCTTCAACTACGTCGGTCCCATCGATGGCCATGACCTGGGCAGCCTGGTGCGCTATCTGCGCAATCTACGCGAAGTCAAAGGCCCCAAGCTGCTGCACATCATCACCCGCAAGGGTAAAGGGTTTGGCCCGGCGGAGGACGACCCCGTGGGCTACCATGCGCTGAACAAGCTGGAGCCCAAACCGGCCCCCCGCAAACCCAGCGGCCCCAAGTACCAGAAGGTGTTTGGCGACTGGCTGTGCGATATGGCAGCGCGGGATGAGCGGTTGATAGGTATTACCCCCGCCATGTGTGAGGGCTCCGGCATGGTGGATTTCGCCCAGCGTTTCCCGGAGCGCTTCTACGATGTGGCCATTGCCGAGCAACACGCCGTCACATTGGCCGCTGGACTCGCCTGTGAGGGCCAGAAGCCGGTGGTCGCCATTTACTCCACCTTCCTCCAGCGCGCCTACGATCAACTGATCCACGATGTGGCACTACAGAACCTGGACGTCACTTTCGCCATCGACCGGGCCGGACTGGTCGGCGAAGACGGGCCCACCCACGGCGGCTCCTTTGATCTGACCTACCTGCGCTGCATTCCCAATATGGTGATCGCCGCCCCCAGCGACGAAAACGAGTGTCGCCAACTGCTGTACACCGCCTGGAAACATGAGGGACCGGCGGCGGTACGCTACCCACGAGGCACCGGCCCGGGAACGGATATTGAGCAGGCGATGAACGAACTGCCCATCGGTCAGGGACGGGAGCTGCGCCAGGGGCGCGAGGTGGTCATTCTGAACTTTGGCGCTTCACTCGCCACGACCCTCACCGTGGCGGAGCGGATCGACGCCAGCGTCTGTGACATGCGCTTTGTCAAACCCCTGGATACCGCTCTGATCGAGCGCATGGCCGAGAGTCACACCCTGATCGTCACGGTTGAGGAAAACGCCATCGCCGGCGGCGCCGGCAGTGCGGTGGGAGAGCACCTGGCCACCCAGGGCATTGCAACCCCCTGGCTGCCGCTCGGGTTTCGCGACGAGTTCGCCGAACACGACAGTCAGAAAAAACAGCTGGCCAGCCAGGGCCTGGACGCGGACGGGATTGAGAGGGCTATCCGTAACCACCTCGGACATTAACCCGCCCCTGGTGAGCATTCAAAATCTGAATACTCGAAAGCCCTACCATTCACTTTTCGACTAATAATGGACTTGTTTAGTCCAGAAAATCTTTCTATCCTGACTGTAATCGGTTACAAGAATTTTGAAGTGACATTCAGTAAGCGCGGCCACTCGCGCCTGAAAGCCGAATAAGAAACTTGAACTCCGTCTGCGAACGAGCCAAGACAACTTCTATTTATTGGCCTCAAAACAAACGACGCAAGACCTTCGACCTCAATTAAACAAACCATCCATAGCTCAAACCAGGAGGACCATATAGCCCAAAATGTAACCGGTTACTTTTAATCAAAACTGATAATAATGAGGACTCAAGAATGACTGCATTCACTCGAACCATCGCAACCACCCTGCTGACACTGGCGGCGCTGTCAGTCCAAGCCGACCTGTCTGTCTCAGGCACACAGTTACTCGACGGAAACGGCAACTCCTTTGTAATGCGTGGCGTCAATGTGCCTCACGCCTGGTTCAGCGGACAAACCGATCAGTCTTTGCAGGATATTGCCACCCTCGGGGCCAATACCGTGAGGATCGTACTGAGCAATGGCGCCCAGTGGAACCGCACCCCGGCCTCTGAAGTGGCCAGTATCATAAGCCGGGCCAAATCAGAAGAGCTTATTACGGTGCTGGAGGTCCACGACACAACCGGCTACGGTGAAGCGGGCAGCGCGGCGACAGTGTCCCAAGCGGTCGATTACTGGCTGGACATTCAGAACGTTCTGCAGGGTGAAGAGGACTATGTGATCATCAATATCGCCAACGAACCCTTCGGCAACGGACCATCGGCGAGTGACTGGGTCAGCGCTCACACCCAGGCGATCAGCCGACTGCGCAATGCCGGCCTGAATCATACCCTGATGGTCGACGCCGCCAACTGGGGGCAGGACTGGCAGGGCATTATGCGCGACAACGCGCAGCAGGTTCTGGCCAGCGACCCTCAAAGTAACGTCATATTCAGCGTTCACATGTATGAAGTGTATGACAGTGACAACGCCGTCAACAGCTACCTGTCCAGCTTCAACAATCAGGGCCTCGCTCTGGTCATAGGCGAGTTTGCTGCCGATCACTACGGAAGCTACGTCGCCGCCGATGCCATCATGGCACGGGCCGAGCAGTACGGTTATGGCTACCTGGGTTGGTCCTGGTCCGGAAACAGCTCCGACCTGTCCTCTCTGGATATTGTCAACAATTTCAACGGCAGCAGCCTGACCAGCTGGGGCAATCAGCTGTTTTATGCCACCAATGGCATCGCCAATACGAGCAACTCCGCCAGCATCTTTGGTGGCAGCAGTGGTGACGGCAACAGCTGTGGCACTGCCTCCAATGGCTACCCCTATTGCTGTGACTCCAGCTCTGATACCGGCGGCGGCTGGGGATGGGAAAACGGAGAGAGCTGTGTCATGCCCGATGGCGGCTCCTCAGGCTCGGGCCCCAGCACCTGCAACTGGTACGGAAGCATTTACCCGGTTTGCCAGAACCAGAGCACTGGCTGGGGATGGGAAAATGACCAGAGCTGCATAGGCCAGAGCACCTGCGATAACCAATAACCCACCGGCGGTCCGCATCATGCGGGCCGCGCCCCCTGGCAATAAAGTCACAAAGACCGTAAGGTACAGGGCTGGTTATCTGAACAACGGTCCTGTCATGATGCACGCCCCTAAACTCGAACCTTCTCCGGTGACTGAATGGCACAATGTCACCCCAAAGCAGTTTATCACCGAGATCGCACCCCGATTCGAACCGGCGATTCTGCGCGGTTATACCCAGGACTGGCCCGCTGTCACTCACGCCCTCAAGTCGCAACAGGCGTTGCGCGAGTATCTTGTCGGCTTCAGCCGGGGCGAGCCGATCGAGCTGTTTTTGGGCGCACCCGAGATTGGAGGGCGCTTTTCCTACGACGAGCACCTGCAGGGCTTCAATTTTGTTCGTCGTAAAGATCACTTTGAAACCGCCCTGCAGCGCCTCCAGCGCATGGAAGACGATGCCAATCCGCCGGCGTTTTATATCGGTGCCACCGCCATCCCACACACCCTGCCGGGACTGGAGCGTGACAACACCATGAACCTGGTGGACGAGCGGGTTCCCCCCAATATCTGGATTGGCAATCGCACCACCATCCCCACCCATTATGATGTTTCGGACAACCTCGCCTGCGTCGTGGCCGGGCGACGGCGCTTTACCCTGTTTCCGCCCGAACAGGTCCGCAACCTGTACGTCGGCCCCATCGACTTTACCCCCGCTGGTCAGCCCATCAGTCTGGTAGACCCCTACCAGCCGGACCTTGAGCGCTTCCCGAAGTTTGCCGAGGCCATGCCCACGGCGCGCGTCGCCGAACTTGAGCCCGGTGATGTGCTCTACATTCCGTCCCTGTGGTGGCACCAGGTGGAATCTCTGGCGAGGTTCAATGTGCTGATCAATTATTGGTGGGAGACCGGCGTACCAAACACCGGCTCACCCTTTGAGGCTCTGGTGCACGGTCTGTTGACGGTTCGTCAATTGCCGTTGGAAAAACGCCGGGCCTGGCAGACGTTTTTCGATCACTACCTGTTCAGCGAAACCGACCCGGCGGAGCACTTATCACCGGAACAACGACGGGCGTTGGGGGAAATGACGCCGGAGCTGGCTGACTACCTGAAGGGCTTTTTGCGCAACGCCCTGGACCGGCGCTGATCACGCTCCCAAAAAAGAAAGGGGCCCTCGAAGGGCCCCTTTCTATTCAGCGTCAAACGCTCTGATCTGCGATCCGATCAGGCACCACCGGTACCCGGCTCACCCCGATCCAGTTTGACGGCACGGTAGCCACCGCGCTTGCGGTCGTAGATGAACATGCCGGCGAAGAAGGCAGCCACGATCAACGCAATCGGCGCAACCCAACGGAACGCCATACGGCCACCGTAGTTGTCGGCCGGACGCAACACCGCACCCGCTTCAGCCTGCAGATCGGCAGCCGCCGGAATGCCCGAGTCCAGCAAGGCACGCAGGGCATTACCGGTCAGAGGGCCGTTGAGCTCACCGTCGGCGCGATAGTCGGACAGCGCGATCTCGTTCCGCTCGATCACGGTCTCGACGTCAGCGGGCAGATAGCCGAGCTCGGAGAGTGCGTCCAGATCGCCCGAGGCCTGCTCGGCGCGCTCCAGATACAGCGGGAAGGTTTCTTCCACCTCTTCAAGAATGGCGACTGTGCGCTGCTCATCCAGTGCCTCGGGCATATAGCGGTCGGCGACCACGCCCATCTGACCCTGCAGCGTACCGGAGACCCCCATACCCGCACCGATCATCAGCACGATACCGACCGAGCCGGCCTTGGGGAAACGCTCGCTCATCAAGCCCACCATGGTGGGGAAGAAGAAGGCCACACCAAAGGCAAACACGGTAGCGGCGAACAGCAGCTTGACCATACCGGTTTCAAAGATCGAGAACAGGATCAGACCGGTGCCGGTCAGAATCGCGGCGCAGAACAGCATGCCGGTCGGCGCCAGGCGCTCAACCACCGGGCCGGCGAACAGGCGCAGAACCGCCATCAAACCGGTCAACCAGGCAAATACCAACATGCCGTGCATGCCCGCATTTTCCAGTACATCCGGAATCCAACGCATGGGGCCCAGCTCCAGCGAGAGGGTGATCATCTTGATGACGATCAGCAGCAGCACGATGGGGTGGGTGATGGTATAGAACAGCACTTCCTTGACCGGCACACCGGCTTCGGCGGTTTCGGTCTTAGGGAACTTGAGCGGCAGCAGCATGGCGCCGTAGATGAAAATCGGGATGTACATGACGCCGATGTGAACGGTCCAGTGGCCCAGGTCGATGGCACCAAGATCACCGATCTGCGACATGAAGAAACCCAACAGAGCACCAACCACCATACCGCCGGGGAAAAAGGCGTGGAAGTGGTTGAGCTTGACCGTTTTGCGCTCCGGGTACAGCGCCGCCGTCATTGGGTTACCGGTGGCCTCAATCAGGCCATTGCCAATCCCCATGACGATCGCGCCCAGGAACAGGACCCAATAACCGCTCGGCGAGCCGGATACGAAGTAGGCCGACAGCACCAGACTGACACCGATCAGGTGACTGAAAAACGCCCCTGTCGCCGCGACCCGCAGGCCGATTTTTTCCAGAAAGGGTGCAACAAAAATCAGGGAGAGTGCCATCCCCCACAGCACGGCGCCGCCGATCATACCGATATCGGCGTTGGTCAGAATAAACTCGGTTTTCAACTGACCGAGAATACCGCCCACCAGGGCGAAGGAAAACGCGGTGGGGAACAGGGCAATACACGCCCCGACAAATAACCGCTTACGATTGATGCCATTGGCATCGACAGTGGCTGTACTCATAACTCACATCCTCATTATTTTTATCAACGCACCCGCCAGCGGTTGCCGGCGGGTGCGTGACCGTTTCGGGCACTATCGCCCGTCTTTGGTTACTGCTTTACAGAACGTCAGGAAACCAGCGGCGTCCAGCGGCCATCGGCCTCGGACGAGTTCAGCACCGCTTCAATAAACCGCATGCCCAGCACACCGGTTTCAATACCGGGTATCCAGGATTCGATCGGGTGCTGTTCGCCCTTGCGCTTGGCCACCAGAACATCGGCCACGTCGGTGTAGAGCGTAGCAAACGCCTCCAGGTAGCCCTCCGGGTGCCCAAACGGAATGCGAATACCGCGGGTCGCAATATCACTGTCGATATTGTCGTCCCGACGGGTAATCCGCTGGTGATGTCCGGCCAGCGGCGTCAGCCAGAGCTCATTGGGTTTTTCCTGAGCCCACTCCAGCCCCGCTTTGTCACCAAAGATGCGGATCTTCAGACCATTCTCACAACCGGGCGCGATCTGACTGGTCCAGAGCATGCCTTTGGCACCGCCTTTGAAGCGCATCATAGCGTGGACGTTATCGTCCACCGCCCGACCCGGAACAAAGGCGGTGAGGTCCGCACTGACCGAATCCAGCTCAAGCTGAGAAATAAAGGTGGCCAACTGGAAGGCGTGGGTGCCGATGTCGCCCAGGCAGCCCGCTTTACCAGAACGCTTGGGATCCGTGCGCCAGGCCGCCTGCTTGTTGTCTTCCTCCGGAGCCTGGGTCAACCACTCCTGGGGGTATTCCACCTGCACCAGGCGAACCTGACCCAAATCGCCCCGCTCGACCATTTCGCGGGCGTAGCGCACCAGCGGGTAGGCACTGTAGTTGTGGGTCAACGCAAAGAACGCATCGCTCTTGGCGCAGATCTGCTCCAGCTCCAGAGCTTCTTCCAGCGTGCGGGTGACCGGCTTGTCGCAGATCACGTTGATGCCGGCTTCCAGAGCGGCCTTGGCCACCGGGAAGTGCATGTGGTTGGGTGTGACAATGGCCACCGCCTCAATCCCGTCCTCACGCTTGGCCTCAGCGGCGAACATCTCCTCGTAGGAGGCGTAGGAACGATCTGGCGCAATGTGCAGCTCATCGGCGGAGGCTTTGGCCACGTCCGGCTTGGAGGACAGGGCCCCGGCGACCAGTTCATAGCGATCATCAATGCGCGCGGCAATACGGTGAACACCGCCAATAAAGGCGCCCTGTCCACCGCCGACCATGCCTAAGCGAACTCGTGCATCAGCCATTACTTACCTCCCAAACCCAGAATGCGGCGGTTACTTTCTTCATCGGCGTCTCCTCCTGCAAAATCGTCAAAAGCCTTCTCCGTTACACGGATGATATGGTCATTGACGAATTTCACGCCTTCTTCCGCCCCTGCTTCGGGATGTTTCAGCGCGCACTCCCACTCAATCACGGCCCAACCGTCGAAACCGTTGGCGGTCAGAATCGAGAAGATGCGCTTGAAGTCGGTCTGCCCATCGCCCAGCGAACGGAAGCGACCGGCACGCTCGACCCAGCCCTCGTAACCGCCGTAAACGCCCTGTCGGGCGCTGGGATTGAACTCGGCGTCCTTGACGTGGAACATCTTGATGCGATCGATGTAACGCTCGAGGAAGCCGATATAGTCGAGATTCTGCAGAACCAGGTGGCTGGGATCGTACAGAATATTGGCGCGCGGGTGGTTGTCCACTTCCTTCAGGAAGCGTTCGAAGGTAGCGCCATCGTGCAGGTCTTCACCCGGGTGAATTTCGTAGCACAAGTCCACACCCGCCTCGTCAAAGGCGTCCAGAATCGGCAGCCAGCGCTTGGCCAGCTCTTTGAAACCGGTGTCCACCAGGCCCGCCGGGCGCTGGGGCCAGGGGTACATGAAGGGCCACAACAGGGCGCCGGAGAAGGTGCCATGGGTTTTCAGACCCAGGTTCTTGCTGGCCTTGGCCGCCAGCATCAGCTGGTTGACCGCCCACTTCTGGCGCTCATCGGGCTTGCCGTGCAGCTCCGGCGGAGCAAAGCCGTCGAACATTTCGTCGTACACCGGGTGTACGGCTACCAACTGACCCTGCAGGTGGGTCGACAGGTCGGTAAGCTCCAGGCCGTAGCGCGCCAGGGTATCTTTCACTTCCTGGCAGTAATCGAGACTCTCCGCGGCCTTTTCGAGATCGAACAGGCGCTTGTCCCAGGACGGAATCTGGATGCCTTTGAAGCCCAGGCCACCGGCCCACTTGGATACGTTTTCCAGGCTGTTGAACGGCGCTTCATCGCCGGCGAACTGGGCCAGGAATAGCGCGGGCCCTTTCATCGTCTTCATTATTGTCTCCCCCATCGGTTTGGTGGATTATCAACCGGGTACCGGCAAACCACTTCTCGCGAAGCGGGACCGAGCCAGTACCCACAATAGATTGCCGTGTCGTCATCGCTTCACGACAGCGCTGTCAGCAAATGCGGTCGGGCGATTATGGCATCACCGGCGCCATATCTCTACCGCAGAACCCGAGCTGCGCCGGTAAAGATACGATAATAAACGGGTTAATGTCGATTCGACCACCAAAGAGCGAGATTTTCAACAGAGAATTGCTTTTTATATAGTAAACCCCGAAATAAAGGGTTTCAGCGGGACAAGCAAGGGGGAAGTACGGAAGTGCTATCTGTGTCGGGTTACGCGCTGCGCGCTAACCCGACCTAC
>NZ_DFTP01000031.1:0-18208 GCF_002381585.1 Marinimicrobium sp. UBA4209 | reverse complement strand
TAAGCCGAAGGCGCATCCGCCGCTACCCCTCACAGGTTAGCGCAAAGCGCTTAACCCGACACAGGTTTCAGCATCAGATTTTCATATCGCCGAAGAAGTTCTTCATACCGTCAAACCAGCTGCTCTGCCGGGGCGAGTTTTTGCCGCCTTTCATGGTGGACTGAAACTCCCTCAGTAGCTCTTTCTGCTTGCTGGTCAGATCCACCGGTGTCTCGACCACGACACGACACATCAGGTCACCACGAGCACCGCCGCGCACCGGGGTCACGCCCTTGCTCCGCAGCCGGAACAACTTGCCGGTCTGGGTCTCGGCAGGCACTTTGAGCTTGACCCGACCATCGAGGGTGGGAACTTCCAGCTCTCCACCGAGCGCCGCATCGACAAAATCCACGGGGACTTCGCAGTACAGGTCGGCCCCGTCGCGCTGAAAAATCTCGTGCGGTTTGACATGCACTTCTACGTACAGATCGCCCGCTGGACCACCTTCGGCCCCGGCCTCACCCTCACCGGACAGGCGGATGCGGTCTCCCGTATCGACACCGGCGGGCACCTTGACCGACAGTTTCTTGGTCTGCTCGACCCGGCCCTGACCGTGACAGCTGCCGCAGGGGTCGGTGATTATACTGCCCTTGCCACGACAGGTCGGACAGGCCTGCTGCACCGAGAAAAAGCCCTGCTGCATACGCACCTGGCCGATGCCGCCACAGGTGGTACAGGTTTTGGGCGAGGTGCCCTTTTTGGCGCCGCTGCCATCACAGGTGTCACAGGCCACCAGGGTCGGCACCTTGATCTGGACATTGGTGCCTCTGACGGCATCCTCCAGACTCAGCTCAAGGTTATAGCGCAGGTCGGCGCCTCGACTCGGGCCGCCGCGGCCGCGACCACCCCCGCCAAAAATATCGCCGAACACATCGCCGAAAATATCACTGAAGCTGCCGAAACCACCGGCTCCGGCGCCACCGCCCATGCCGGCACTCTGGTCGACACCGGCATGGCCAAATTGATCGTAGGCAGAACGCTTCTGCGCGTCGGACAGGACCTCGTAGGCCTCACTCGCCTCTTTGAACTTGTTCTCCGCCTCTTCGTCCCCCGGATTGCGGTCCGGGTGATGCTTCATCGCCACTCGACGATAGGCTTTTTTCAAATCAGCGGCGGACACGTCCCGGGAGACGCCCAGCACTTCGTAATAGTCGCGTTTTGCCATGCTACAGTCGCTTTTTGGTCAGTTACTACAGACACAACAAATGCGGGCATGCCCGCATTTGTTGCTACCGTCTTTCAAGGATTGGAGAAGCGGAATTACTTCTTCTCGTCATCCTTCACTTCTTCGAACTCGGCATCCACGGCGCCGTCGTCGTCTTTCGGAGCCTCCTGCTGGTCCGCACCGGCTTCCGCGCCGCCTTGGCCCTGCTGCTCGGCATAGAGCTTCTGTGCCAGAGAGCTGGAGGCTTCGGTCAGCTTGTTGGTCGCCGCTTCCATCGCGTCCTTGTCTTCGCCCTTGACGGCTTCTTCGGCCTCGGCGATCGCCGCTTCAATGGCCGACTTCTCTTCGTCGGTGGCCTTGTCACCGGCGTCTTTCAGGGTTTTCTGGGTGGCGTGAATCAGCCCTTCCAGCGTGTTGCGCGCGGTGACGGTCTCGGCAAACTTCTTGTCCGCTTCCGCATTGGCTTCGGCGTCTTTCACCATCTTCTCGATCTCGTCATCCGACAGACCGGAAGAGGCCTTGATCACAATGGACTGCTCTTTGCCAGTGGCCTTGTCTTTGGCGCTCACGTTCAAGATACCGTTGGCATCCAGATCAAAGGTCACTTCAATTTGCGGCACACCGCGGGTTGCCGGCGGAATGTCGGCCAGGTCGAAACGACCCAGGGACTTGTTCTGCGCCGCCTGCTTGCGCTCACCCTGAACCACGTGAATGGTCACCGCCGTCTGGTTGTCTTCCGCAGTTGAGAAAATCTGCGATTTCTTGGTCGGAATCGTGGTGTTTTTCTCAATCAGCGGCGTGGCCACACCACCCATGGTTTCAATACCCAGGGTCAGCGGCGTCACGTCGAGCAGCAATACGTCTTTCACGTCACCGGCCAGTACCGCGCCCTGAATGGCCGCGCCGACCGCTACCGCTTCGTCCGGGTTCACGTCTTTGCGCGGATCCTTACCGAAGAAGTCGGCCACCGCTTTCTGCACCATCGGCATACGGGTCTGGCCACCGACCAGAATTACATCGCTGATATCGCTGACGGATACGCCGGCGTCTTTGATGGCCATCTTCACCGGCTCGAGTGAGCGGGTGACCAGCTCTTCCACCAGAGATTCAAGCTTGGCCCGGGTGAGCTTCACTACCAGGTGCTTGGGACCGGTGTTGTCGGCGGTAATGTACGGCAGATTCACTTCGGTCTGCTGGCTGGAAGACAGCTCGATCTTGGCTTTCTCGGCCGCCTCTTTCAGGCGCTGCAGAGCCAGCGGATCGTTGTGCAGGTCAATACCCTGCTCTTTCTTGAATTCATCGGCCAGGTAGTCGATCAGGCGCAGGTCAAAGTCCTCACCACCGAGGAAGGTGTCACCGTTGGTGGACAGCACTTCAAACTGGTGTTCGCCATCCACGTCGGCGATCTCGATAATGGAGATATCAAAGGTACCGCCACCGAGGTCATATACCGCGATGGTGCGGTCGCCCTTCTGCTGGTCCATACCATAGGCCAGCGCCGCCGCAGTCGGCTCGTTGATGATGCGCTTTACGTCCAGGCCAGCAATCTTACCGGCGTCTTTGGTCGCCTGACGCTGGGAGTCGTTGAAGTAGGCCGGAACGGTAATCACCGCTTCGGTGACCTTCTCGCCCAGGTAATCCTCGGCGGTTTTCTTCATCTTCTTGAGCACTTCAGCGGAAATCTGCGGCGGTGCTTTCTTTTCGTCCTTCACTTCAACCCAGGCGTCACCATTATCGGCGGCGACGATCTTGTAAGGCACCATTTTGATGTCTTTCTGAACCACATCATCCTTGAACTTGCGGCCGATCAGGCGCTTGACCGCATACAGGGTGTTGTGGGGGTTGGTCACGGCTTGGCGCTTGGCGCTCTGGCCAACGAGGATTTCGCCATCATTGGTAAAGGCCACGATGGACGGGGTTGTGCGATCACCCTCGGCGTTTTCGATTACCTTGGGCTTGCCGCCTTCCATTACGGATACACAGGAGTTGGTGGTACCCAGGTCAATACCGATGATCTTACTCATGAAAATCTCCTAAAGATGTTCTGTCGAAACGCGAAAGATCAGCTCGCGCGCCTCGGTGTGTGTCTGCGGCTCCGACCCCGGAGTCCGCTTTCGCAATCAGTTACTTCCTATATTGGCCCTGTTCGATACTTTTCAAGGCCTTTATGCCGGCAATTTAAGGCTGCCGGCGATCCATCACGCATCCGCCGCCTTGGACACCACCACCATCGCCGGACGGACCAGGCGACCGTGCAGGGTATAACCCTTCTGGAACACGTCGATCACGGTGTTGGGCTCGACATCGGGGTTGGCGACCATGGTCATGGCCTGATGCAATTCCGGGTCAAAGGGTTCGCCCTGCGGATTGACGGGCACCACCTGATGCTTGGCCAACACATCGATAAACGACTTGTGCGTCAGTTGAATACCCTCAACCACCGCCTTCAGCTCGGGATTGTCGGTATCCATGGTCGAGAGCGCCCGCTCCAGGTTGTCCACCACCGGCAAGAGGTCCTGCAGCAGCTTCTCCTGGCCGAACTTGTGTGCCTTCTCGACATCCTGCTCGGCCCGACGACGGGCATTCTGGGCTTCGGCCTGGGAGCGCAGCACCTGTTCTTTGGCCGCGTCCATAGCGGCGCTCAGGGATTCCACCTTGGCCTGCAGGGCCTCGACAGACGCCTCCTCAGCCCCCTCATCCTGAGCGGCATGGGTGTCGGCATCGGCCGACCCGGTTTCTGCCGCCACCTCTTCATACTCTTGAGCGTCGCGATTTTCTTCGTTAGCCACACTGATCTCCGTTGTCATTTACCTTGGCAGCCGGGAGCTGCAGAATAAGAACGTGGAGCCTATATGGGGCTTTGGCGGAAGGATTCAAGGGGCCCAAACAGGGCCCGATCAGATTTTCCTGCTGGCCCTCTGGCCGAACCCCGTGTTTTACTGTATAAAAACACAGATTATTTTCTCTCGCTCCGTGAGGGTCACCATGCTTACGCATCTCAGCATTCGCCATTTCACCCTGGTAGACCAGCTGGATCTGGATCTCAGGTCCGGCATGACCGCCATCACCGGGGAAACCGGTGCCGGTAAATCCATCGTTCTGGACGCGCTCGGACAGACGCTGGGCGACCGGGCGGACGGACAGCGGGTCCGGGCCGGGGCCCGCAAGGCGGATATCCACGCCACCTTCGATACCCAGCGGATACCGGCTGCCCGCCAGTGGCTGGAAGCCCAGGAGCTTCTCCAGGAAGACGCCCCCAGTGAGTGCCTGCTGCGACGGGTGATTACCGCCGAGGGCCGCTCCAAGGCCTTTATCAACGGCCACCCAGTCACTCTGCAGCAACTGAGAACCCTCGGGGAGATGCTGATCGATATCCACAGTCAGCACGAGCATCAGTCCCTACTGCGCAAAGAAACCCACCGGCACCTGCTGGATGAATACGCCGGCCAGAGCGAGCTGGCGGGAAAGGTGCGCCAGGCGTACCGACACTGGCAGACTTGCAAGCGCGACTTTGAAGCCCTGCGCGATAACGCCGAAGAGGTCAGCGCCCGCTATCAGCTATTGAGCTATCAGGTGCAGGAGTTGGAGCAACTGGACCTGAAAGAGGGCGAGCTGGACGAGCTGGAAGCGGAGCAGCGCAGTCTCGCCCACGCTGAGGATATATTGCGTGCCAGCCACGAACTGTCGGCCCTGTGCGGCGATGATGACCAGGGGTTGAGTGTCCTGATGCACCGGGCCTTGCACCTGCTGCGGGACATGCCCGAGAAGTCCGCCGCCCTGCAGGAGGCGGAACAGCTGCTCACCAGCGCCCAGATTCAGGTCGACGAGGCCCAGCGTGAGGTGGAGCATCATATCGATGGTTTCAATCTCGACCCGGAGCGGCTACGCGAGGTCGAGGAGCGCTTGAGCGCGATTTATGACGTTGCCCGCAAGCACCGTATCGGGCCCGAACAGCTGCCCCAGCTGTTCGCTGACCTGGGCGATGAGTTGGCCCAGCTTCAGGGCGGAGACGAGCGACTCGATGAGCTGGAGCAGCAGATGCAGGCCGCCGAAGCCGACTATCGCAAGGCCGCCAGCTCCCTGTCCAAAGCCCGGCAGAGCGCCAGCAGCAAACTGGCCAAAGCGGTCAATCAGCAGCTGAGTGATCTGGCCATGCCAAATGCCCGCCTGGAAGTCAGTCTGGCGTCGCTGAACGACAAGCCCGGCCCTCAGGGTCTGGAAGAGGTGGAGTTCATCATCAGCACCAACCCGGGTCAGCCGGCCCGCTCGCTGAACAAGGTCGCCTCCGGTGGCGAGCTGTCTCGGGTCAGCCTGGCCATTCAGGTGGTGACCGCCCGCACCTCGGCCATTCCGACACTGGTGTTCGACGAAGTGGATGTCGGTATCGGGGGTGCGACCGGGGATGTGGTGGGTCGCCTGCTACGGCAACTCGGCGAGGGCGGTCAGGTGCTCTGCGTCACCCACCTGGCGCAGGTGGCCAGCAAGAGCCACCAACACCTCCAGGTCACCAAGACCGCGAAAAAGCAGTCGGCGGAGTCCACACTGGTGACCCTGGAGGGAGAGCAGAAAATCGAAGAAATTGCCCGCATGTTGGGTGGCATGAAGGTGACTGAACAGTCGTTGGCTCACGCCAGGGAGATGGTGACAGAGGGAGCGGCCTGAGAGGACCCGGACGCGCGGCACCACATGGGTGCCGCCACCGGCAATACGGCCACTTTATGGCCGAGGACTACTTCTTGGGCTTTACGTACAACACCAGGTTGTGATCAACCAGCTCGTAGCCGTGCTGCTCGGCGATCTGCCGCTGCAGGCGCTCGATTTCTTCGTTATGGAACTCAATGACCTCGCCTGAGTCCATACAGACCATGTGATCGTGATGCTCACCGCGAGCAATTTCAAACACTGAGTGGCCACCATCAAAGTTGTGGCGCTCCACCAGACCGGCACTCTCAAATTGCGTCAGTACCCGATACACGGTGGCCAGGCCCACATCGTCACCCGCCTCCATCAGTGCCTTGTAGACATCTTCGGCGCTCATATGATGGTTTTCGGACGACTCCAGCATTTGCAGAATCTTCACCCGGGGCAGGGTGACTTTCAGCCCCGCTTTGCGCAGTTCCTGATTTTCTTCGGCCATTTAACCCCCAAACCCTTCTCAGTATTCGCGTCAATCGGGTATTATCCCCGTTCATTTTGCCAAGTGGAAGCCCTTATATGAAAATAGCCAGCAAACTCTCACTGGTCGCCGTCTTGTTCGCCAGCTTGACAGGTTGCTCCTATTTCCAATTTCCCGGCGTGCACAAAATCTATGTGCAGCAAGGACACATCATCACCCAGGAGATGATCGACCAACTCGAAACCGGCATGACCAAGCGTCAGGTGCGCTTTGTGCTGGGCACGCCGCTGCTTGAAGATGGTTTCAACCAGGATCGCTGGGATTATCACTACAGCCTGAGTCGCGGCGACGAGAACCTGCGCGAGCGCCATCTGACGGTTTACTTCGAAAATGATCAGATGACCCGCTATGAAGGCAGCGCGGTCCGCCCCGAAGAAAGCAGCGACGAGGACGAGACACCGCTGGTACCGACCAATATCGAGGGCGACCCCCTGCCGACACCGGGTGAAGACGTCAATGATGACACCGAGGCGACGCCACTACCCACCAACACCATGTGATCCTCGGCCACCCCCGCCCGTCAATACCACCGGGGCCTCACCAACGAGGCTCCGTGCGATCAGGATTCCGCCTGTTTCTTCTGCGCCCTTTTGCGACGCACCTCTTTCGGATCTGAAATCAGCGGTCGATAGATCTCGACCCGATCCCCGGGCTGCAACTCGTGCTCCCGTGGCGGCTTGAGCCCCTTGGTTCCGAGCGCCTGACCAAAGATGCCCATCTTGGCGCTGTCCAGATCAATCTCCGGAAACACTTTCACAATACCCGAGCGCTCAGCCGCCTGATACGCCGTGGTACCCGGCTCCACCAACAGCTCTATGATCTTCTGTTGGTCCGGCCGGGCATAGGCCACTTCTACGGTAATCAAATCACCATCCGCCATGTTTGCAGCCCCTTATACACCATAGATCTGTCGGGCACGGCTGCACAGCGCATCCACCTGCTGACTTGCCGCCGACTCGAAAAACTTACCCACCGCCAGGCTCAGCAGGCGGTTCTGCATATCAAACTCCAGCTCCAGGCGCACTCGGCAGCCCTCGCCCACCGGCTCAAAGGTCCACTTGCCCTCCAGGCGGGAAAAGGGCCCATCCACCAGACTCATGGTCATGCTCTCCGGCGCCCTCAGCACGTTATGCGTCACAAAACTCTGACTGATGCCCGCTTTCTGCAGTTCCAGGCGCGCCTCCAGCCAATCATCCCCCCGGCTCAACACCTCGGCGCCGACGCAGTCACTCATGTACTCCGGATAGGCCTCGATATCGTTTACCAGCTCAAACATCTGCGCGGGTGAATAGTTCACCAGCGCACTGCGTTCTACTCGATGGGTCAAGAAAACATCTCCCGTTGATTCGCGGCCATCAGGCCCAGAAGCCGCCGATCAGAATCAGCAATAACGCCGGCGGACAAAGGTATTTGAGGAGCGTCAACCAGAGCTCAAACTGGCGCTCGCTCTCCTGGCGCAGCTCATGGCGCAACAGCTCCCGACGGGCCACCCAGCCGACAAACAGCGCCATGGCCAGACCGCCCAGCGGCAACATCACCCGCTGGGTGACAAAATCCAGAAAACCAAACACGTTCATACCGAACAGTCCGGTGAAGTCGGCCCAGTGATTGAACGACAGAACCGAGCCAATGCCCAGCAGCCAGGCACTGCCGGCAATCAATCCGTTCGCCGTGTACCGCTTGAGCCCAAAGCGTTCCGTGATATAGGCCACACAGGGCTCGAGCAGCGAGATGGTGGAGCTCCAGGCGGCCAGGGTCACCAGCACAAAGAAGGCCGCCCCAAAAATAACCCCACCGGGCATATTGCCAAAGGCCACCGGCAGACTGACAAACATCAGGCCGGGACCGTCGCCGGGTGAAATGCCCGGGGTGGCAAACACGATCGGGAACATCGCCAGCCCCGCCACCAGTGCGACCAACGTATCCAGCACCGCCACCGTCAGAACCATCTTGCCGATGGAGGCCTTGCCGGGCATATAGGAGCCGTAGGCCATGATCGCCCCCATGGCTAGACTCAGGGTAAAAAACGCATGGCCGAGGGCGATCGATGCGCCCTGCCAGGACAGGTCCGACACGTTGAAATCAAACATGAAGTGCAGCCCCTGGGCGAACTCCCCCGCCACGGCGGCGTAGCCCAGCAACAGCAACAACAACAGAAACAACAGCGGCATCAGTACCCGCACCGCGGCTTCCAACCCGCGAGTCACCCCGAAGGCAACCACCAGCACGGTCAAGCCGATAAATACCGTCTGCCAGAGCATCAGGCGCGCCGGATCCGCCCGCAAGGCTGCAAAAGCGGCGCTGGCCGTTTCCCCGTTCCAGCCACTGAAACCACCCTGCACCGCGGTACTCATATAATCCAGCGCCCAGCCGGCCACCACACTGTAGAACGACAGGATCAGAAACGCGGTCAATACTCCGAGCGCCCCAATTAGGCTCCAGTGGGGCGAGACCCGACTCTGTTGCGCCATTTTCCTGACCGAATCCACCGGGTTGGCGCGACCGTGACGCCCGAGCACCACCTCGGCAATCATCACCGGCACGCCGATCAGAGCGATAAACACCAGGTACATGAGCACAAACGCCCCACCGCCATTTTCGCCGGTGATGTAGGGAAACTTCCAGATGTTGCCCAGCCCCACCGCCGAACCGGTGGCGGCCAGGACAAAGGTGCCTTTATGTCCCCAAATCGCGTGTTGTTTGATGCGTTCCACGGCTGGCTCCGGGCTATAGTCGGTTTGCGCCGCTCTGGCGCACGCGGCCGACCCGCTGTTGCGGGCACAAAGGCGGCATTGTAACGGCAATTGTCGGGAATGTGCAGGGTTCGCCCCCGAATCCGGGCAGACAGAGAGGCCTTCAAGCCTTTATAATGCCCGCCGCACATTCACGCCCCGAGCAAGGTTGATCATTTCGATGAGTAAGAAGAAGGGTAAGAAACCCAGCGGCAATACCATTGCCCTGAACAAGAAGGCCAAGTTTGATTTCGCGCTGCAGGATCGCGTGGAGGCGGGCCTGTCGCTGCAGGGTTGGGAGGTGAAGAGCCTGCGCCAGGGTAAGGTGCAGCTGACGGATACCTATGTGCTGTTCAAAAACGGCGAGGCGTGGTTGCTCGGCGCCCACATATCACCGTTGCCCACGGCGTCGACTCACTTTGTGACCGATCCGACCCGCACTCGCAAACTGCTGCTCAAGCGCAAGGAGATTGCGAAGCTGCAGGCGGCGGCGGAGCAGAAGGGCTATACGGTGGTGGCAACGGCGCTGTATTGGAAGAAGCACTTGGTGAAGTGCGAGGTGGCGCTGGGTAAAGGGAAGCAGGAGCACGATAAGCGCGAGACGGAGAAGGAGCGCGATTGGAATCGTCAGAAGCGGGCGATCATGAAGGATGTCAATCGGTAGCTCTTTTCACTATTTTTCTTCTCCAAAGAGCCTGGACCCACCAAGCAGCCTGTCCCCTCCAGACTGTCCGGGCTCGGCATCAGGTAGGCCTTTTCGGAAACGCGATGAATACATCCCTGTAGCTCCCTCGCTTCTTCCCTGAAGCGAGGGTTCCGAAAAGGCCTACCTGACACCGAGCCCTCTGAAGTAACTTGCAGCCACAAAGCGTGAATACACCTCGGAGGGCACGGTATCGGGTGACCTGTTTTCAAACCCTCGCTTCAGGGATGAAGCGAGGGAGCCCCAGGGATGGGTTCATGTGTTTTGAAAACAGGTCACCCGGTAGCGGGCCCGGAGCCTTTTGAGGCACCGGAATGCCATGCCCGAAACAGCCCACCTGATAGCGAGCCCGGAGGTTCTGGAGGGGCTGAACTCTCTGGAAAATTAGAGCACGAACAGTGCCCAAGTAACGGCGGATGCGGCCTTTGGCCTTATCCGCCCTACGGAGAGGTCAGTGGGGAGCTTACGCGGAGAAAGGGTGGCGCAGGACGATGGTTTCGATGCGGTCCGGGCCGGTGGAGATGATGTCTACCGGTGTCTTCAGAATCTCTTCCAGACGACGGATATAAGCGCGGGCGTTTTCCGGCAGCTCATCCAGAGACTTGGCACCAACGGTCGACTCCTGCCAACCCGGCAGCTCCTCATACACCGGCTCAATCGCCTCCCAGCCCTCGGCATCGAACGGAATCCCTACCGGATTCCCCTGGGCATCGCGGTACTCAACACAGATTTTCACCGTGTCCAGACCGTCCAGCACATCCAGCTTGGTCAGACACAGGCCGGTGACGCTGTTGATCCGGTTGACGTGATGCAGAGCCACCGCATCAAACCAGCCACAGCGACGCTTGCGGCCCGTGGTCGCGCCAAACTCGTGCCCTTTCTCACCCAGGTGCTGACCCACACCGCAGTCAAGCTCGGTGGGGAATGGGCCGGAGCCGACACGAGTGGTGTACGCCTTGGTGATGCCCAGCACATAATCGAGGTACATGGGGCCAAAACCGGAGCCAGTCGCGGTGCCGCCAGCGGTGGTGTTGGAGGAGGTCACAAACGGATAGGTACCGTGGTCAATATCCAGCAGAGAACCCTGGGCCCCCTCGAACAGAATGCCTTCGCCGCGCTCGCGGGCGCTGTGCAGCGCCTCGGTCACGTCAGTGATCATCGGGCGCAGCTCTTCAGCCCAGGCGGTGCAGGTGTCCAGCACCTGTTGGTAATCCACTGCATCCACGCCGTAATAACTGGTCAGCATGAAGTTGTGGTAATCCAGCACTTCTTTTAACTTGGTCGCAAAACGGTCCATATGCAACAGATCGCCCAGGCGCAGGCCCCGGCGGGCCACTTTGTCTTCGTAGGCCGGACCAATACCCCGGCCGGTGGTGCCAATCTTTGCGTTGCCACGGGCCGCCTCGCGCGCCTGGTCCAGGGCAATGTGGTAGGGCAGAATCAGCGGGCAGGCCGGCGACAGGCGCAGGCGCTTGCGCACGGGAACGTTCTTGGCTTCCAGCTCGGCAATTTCCTTGAACAGGGCCTCGGGAGACAGCACCACGCCGTTGCCGATCAGGCAGGTGACATCTTCACGCAAAATGCCGGAGGGGATCAGGTGAAGAACGGTCTTCTCACCGTCGATCACCAGTGTATGGCCGGCATTGTGGCCGCCCTGGAAGCGGGCCACCAGCGATACCTGATCGGTCAGCAGGTCGACGATCTTACCCTTGCCTTCGTCACCCCACTGGGTGCCCAAAATCACGACGTTCTTACCCATGTTTGTGCAACTCATTTTGTAACATTGAATGTGCTCCCCGGCCGATCAGGCCAGAGGAATAACCTGGTAGTGTCCGTCCTTCAGGACCAGTTGGCGGTCACAGCCCGCTTCCTCGGGCGGTGTTGGCTCGGCGCCGAAGACCACCCGTTCCCCTTTTGCCCGCAACGCCTGTACGGCCTGCCACTGCTCGGGCGTGGCCTGATCGGTGGCCCAGACTCCCCTGGGGACCTGGCGCTCGATCAACCCCAATTTACTGATCGCGGAAATATCCACCGCAAACCCGGTCGCGGGCCGAGCCCGGCCGAAGACTTCACCAATATGATCGTACCGGCCGCCACTGGCGATCGGGTTGCCATAACCGGGCGCAAAGGCCGCGAACACCAGGCCGGTCAGGTAGTGGTAACCGCGGACTTCGCCGAGGTCGAAGTAAAGTTCCGCCGCCGGGTAGCGCTCAGCCACCACGTTGGCGACCTGCTCCAGTTGATCCACGGCCGCCAGCACGGCGGGCGGGCACTGGGCAAAACAGTTCCGAGCCCGATCCAGCACGGACCGATCGCCGGCCAGCCCCGGCAGCGCAAGGAACACCTCGGCCAGGGGCGAACCATTCAGGTTGTCCGCTACCCAGGCGCGAATTTCGGTGACGGCCTTGCGCTGCAGCAGGTCGAAAAAGATATCTTCCTGTGCCTGGCTCAGATCGGCGGCATCGGCCAGGGCCCGATAAATACCGACATGCCCCAGGTCGATGTGCTGGCGCGGAAGCCCCGCCAGGGTGAGGGATTCGAGCAGCAGCGACACCACTTCGATATCGGCCCGAGTGCCCGGCTCACCAAAGAATTCGACCCCGGCCTGAATGGGGGTACGGGTGGCGAGGGGGTTCTTGGGTTTGGCGTGAACCACATGGCCGGCGTAGCAGAGGCGATTGGCGCCGGGCAGCGTAAAACTGTGGGCATCCATGCGGGCGGTCTGCGGCGTAATATCGGCGCGGATACCCAGGGTGCGGCCCGAGAGCTGATCGGTCACTTTGAAGGTGAGCAGATCCACATCGCGGCCCAGGCCGGTCAGCAAGGAGTCGGTGTACTCCAGCAACGGCGGAATCACCAGGTCGTAACCCCAGGTGCGGTAGAGGTCTACCAGGCGACGGCGCAGTTGCTCAATGGCCTCGGCCTCGGCAGGCAGAATTTCCTCAACACCGTCGGGCAACAGCCAGCGGTCAGCATAGGTCATAACAGACTCGAACAGTTGTTGGATTCAGCGTACGCAATGGTCCCGGCCGGGAGACAACGTCTAACGAAGCCACAGCAGCAGGCCGGCCCCGATAAGCATGCTTACCAGACCCATGGTGCGCAGTCGGCGATCATCTACCCTGGCCAGCGTTGCCACGGCCTGGCGCCAGCGCTGGGGGTACAGAAACGGAAGTATGCCCTCGATCACCAGCATCAGGCAGAAGGCGCGCGCGAGGTCTTCCCACATGGCGGCCACTCCCAAACCGGACACAAAAAACCGGGCGCTTCACGCGCCCGGCGGCAGGATTTTAGCACTTTTTGCGGGCAAATGGTGCCCATTGCCCGGCTATTTTTGGCCTTCGGCATTCTTCAGGTACTGGAAGAACTCGCTCGACGGGTCCACCACCAGAAGGTCATCACTGCCGTTGAAGGCATTCCTGTAGGCATTCAGGCTGCGCACAAAGGCATAGAAATCCGGGTTCTGGTTGAACGCCGCGGCGTAAATGGCCGCCGCCCTGGCATCGCCATCACCACGCAGAAGTTCAGCATCGCGATAGGCGTTGGCCTCGAGCACCGCGCGCTGGCGATCGGCATCCGCCCGAATCACTTCCGCCTGCTCGCGACCGGTGGCACGGTACTCGCGGGCCTCCTTCTCGCGGTCAGCGGCCATCCGGTCAAAAACCGACTCACTGACATCGTCAGGCAGATCGATCCGCTTTACGCGGATATCAATCACTTCAACCCCCAGCAGCTCCATGGCGGTTTCGTTCATCTGAGCGGTCAGATCTTCCATCAGCTTGTCCCGCTCACCCGAGACCACTTCATGCAGGGTGCGCCGACCGACCTCGTTACGCAGACCGTCCGCCACCCGGGAGGCGAGACGGGCATCAGCCACATCTTCCTGACCACCGGTGGCCTTGTAGTAGGCCTCGACGTTCTTGACCCGCCACTTGGCATAGGAGTCGACGATCAAGCGCTTGTTCTCCACCGTGTAAAAACTCTCGGGACGGGCGTCAGCGGTCAATATCCGACCATCGAATTTACGGACCCGATCCGCGAAGGGAAGCTTGATGTGTACGCCGGGCTGTACATCCGCGTTCACCAGAGCACCAAAACGAAGCACAACGGCGCGCTCGTATTCATTCACAATGAACACCGTATTGGCGCCAACCAGAACCAGGACACCCAGTAGGACCAGGGTAAAGATACCTTTATTGGACATCAGCGAATATCCCCCCGAGTGTTGGTTCGCGTGGCGCTGGATGGGCGACGATTGAGCTCGCGGGTCACCTGCTCAGTGACATCCCGCAGCGCGTCGGCCGACATGCCGGTCTGGCCGGCGTTGCCCGACGCCCCATCGCTCTGACGGTTCTGCAGACGGTCCAGCGGCAGATACATCATGTTGTTGCCATCTTCCACATCGACCATGACTTTGCTGGCCTTGGAAAACACTTCCTCAACCGCGTCGATATACAGGCGACGCCGGGTCACCTCGGGGGCCTTGTCGAATTCGGCCATCAGCAGCTCAAAGCGGCGGGACTCACCTTCCGCCTCGGCCACGACGCGAGCCCGGTAGGCCTCCGCCTCCTCGATCATGCGCTGGGCCTGACCGCGGGCCTGAGGGATCACCGAGTTGGCGTACGCCTGGGCTTCGTTCTTGAGGCGCTCTTCGTCCTCTTTGGCCTTGATCACATCATCAAAAGCGTCGCGCACCTCTTCCGGTGGGCGAGCCTCCTGGATGTTCACTTCACGCACGGCGATACCCGCGCCGTAGCTGTCCAGATAATTCTGCAGGCGTTGCTGCACTTCATCCGCAATCAGCTGACGCCCCCCGGAGAGCACCTGATTGATCTCACTTGAACCCACCACATGACGCAGCGCACTGTCAGCGGCTTGGCGTAGGCTGTTTTCCGGGTCGCGGACGTTCAGCACAAACGCCTTCACGTCATTGACGTTGTACTGCACGGTAATCGGCAGCTCGACGATGCTTTCGTCCTGCGTCAACATCAGCCCACGGGAAGGGTACTGCCGCTCCTCAGTTACGTTCTCCACAAAGACAGTCGTGATCAGCGGCGCATTCCAGCGCAGCCCGGCATCCTTGATTTCCTGGAATGCACCGAACTGCAGCACCACCGCGCGCTCTTTGGCATCGACCACATAGAAACCGAGCACGAAGTAAATGGCGGCCGCAACCAGCAGCACAATACCCACCAGAGGTGCGGCACTGCCGGCATTGCCGCCACTACCGGAGCCACCGCCCGATCCGCCGAACAGGCCATTCAGCCGATCGCGAAATTTCTTCCAGGCTTCATCCAAATCCGGCGGGCCGCTGTTATTGCCGCCTCCCCAGGGGTCCTTACCCCCGCCTCCCGGTTCATTCCAGGCCATATTGACTCTCCGTCGATTAACGTCTTTCCCCAGCGACAGGCACTGCGGAATGGGTATTCGGGTACCGTCAAGCAGATCGCTCCGGCAAGAGCGAGATTCTAGCAAAGTCGGGCGCCGCTCTAACAGGCAATTCGGTCGGAATCGTCTCCGTCGGCCCAGTGCAATTCGTCATAGCGCAGGTTTTCAGCGCTCAGCAAACGCATCAGATCACTTTTGGGCAGCCGTATCTCCAGTAACACCGAGCCGTCCTCGCCGTGCTGTTCGTCGGCCACCGCCTGCTGTTGATAGAGCTTGGCCCGCAGGCGCCCCTGCTCGGGCTTGAGCTGCAGCCGCCCGGCAACCATCTCCCGCCCCAGGGCATCGGAGATGGCTTCCATCAGCAACTCGACCCCCTGCCCGGTCTGGGCAGACAGCCACACGGCAATCGGCTTGCCGTGGTCATCACGATCGATACGGGGCTCCATACCGAGCAGATCAATCTTGTTGTAGACACGTAATTCCGGCAGTTCCGCCGCGCCGATTTCCGCCAGCACCTCCTCGACCTGCTCGATATTGTGCAGCCGCTCCTCCGCCGCCGCATCGATCACGTGGAGCAGCAGGCTGGAATTGCTGGCCTCCTCTAGGGTCGCCCGGAAGGCCTGCACCAGCTTGTGCGGCAAATGGCTGATGAAGCCCACCGTATCGGCCAGAATCAGCGCGCCGACATCGGGCACTTCGAGCCGACGCATGGTCGGATCCAGGGTGGCGAACAGTTGGTTCTCCGCGAACACCTTGGCATCGGTAATCTGGTTGAACAGCGTGGATTTGCCGGCGTTGGTGTAGCCCACCAGGGACACCGTGGGAATATCCGCTCGCTGGCGGGAACGGCGCCCCTGATTACGCTGGGTGCGCACCTTGGCCAGCCGCTTCTCGATGGCGGTAATCCGCCCGCGCAGCAGTCGACGGTCGGTTTCGAGCTGGGTTTCACCCGGGCCCCGCAGGCCGATACCGCCCTTCTGGCGCTCCAGGTGGGTCCAGCCGCGCACCAGGCGCGTGGCCATATGACGCAGCTGCGCCAACTCCACCTGCAATTTGCCCTCAAAGGTGCGGGCGCGCTGGGCAAAAATATCCAGAATCAGGCCGGTACGATCCAGAACCCGGCACTCGAGTGCCTGCTCCAGGTTACGCTCCTGACTGGGAGAGAGTGTGTGGTTGAAGATGACCAGTTCCGCACCATTTTCCTTCACCACCGCCTGCAGCTCTTCGAGCTTGCCGGTGCCGACAAAGTATTTGGCATGGGGAGCCGCGCGCTGACCACCCACCAGAGCGATCGGGTCGCCACCGGCAGACAATACCAGCTCTTCAAATTCTCGGGGGTCTTCCGGCGCCTGGCCGTGGGAGAGATCCAGGTGAACCAGCACCGCCAGTTCACCGGAGTCGGGACGATCAAAAAACAAGTAGTTACCTCAGCGGCAGATTACTCGGCCGGTGCTTCCTCGCCTTCGCCTTCCGCCGGATTCAGCAGAGGAACACGCACAGCGCGAGAGGGCACAACCGTGGAAATGGCATGCTTGTAGACCATCTGGCTGACAGTGTTCTTCAGCAGCACAACAAACTGGTCGAACGATTCAACCTGACCCTGCAACTTGATGCCGTTTACCAGGTAAATGGATACCGGTACACGCTCTTTGCGCAGTACGTTCAGGTAAGGGTCTTGTAAACTATGCCCTTTTGACATGGTTATTCTCCTTATCGAGATAGAAATTTATCCGCCTAAGTCCTCCCCACTGGAGCTGGAAAGGGGGCGGCCAGAAAAACATGAAAAACTGACTAGGATTCTCACACCGCTATTATATGGTCGTAGTACCCATAGAATTCAAGGTGTTCTTAACAATTTCTTGCAAGTTGAGATCTGAACCGGACTCGTCCTGCGTGTAAATCCACGAGAGTGAAGGCCAACCCCGCAGCCACGTCACCTGGCGCTTGGCCAGCTGGCGCGTCGCCACCACCCCCCGCTCACAGAGCTCGCTTCGGCTCATGGTCGGCCCCGGCCCTTCCTCAGCGTCCAGGTACTCCCAGACTTGACGGTAGCCTACCGCCCGTATCGCCGGCAGGCTGGGCTGGAGATCGCCGCGGGCACGCAGGGTTTTGACCTCATCGATCAGTCCCTGTTCCAACATCTGCTCAAACCGGGTCTGTATACGCTGATGCAGCACCTTGCGATCACGGGGAGATATGGCCAACTGGGTGACATCAAAGCGCTCGGTAAACGCCGGGCCCGCCTGGGCCTGCTGCTCGCGGCGCAGCTCGGTCATGGTTTTGCCGCTGACCCGGTAGACTTCCAGGGCACGACTGAGGCGCTGGGAGTGGTTGGGGTGAATCTCGGCCGCCATTTCGGGGTCCACCTCGGCCAATTGCGCGTGAATATGGGGCCAGCCGTGCTCGGCGGCCTCACGCTCAATGGCTTCGCGTACCGCCGGATCCGCCTCGGGCATGGGCGCCAGGCCGTCCAGCAGGGCTTTAAAATAGAGCATGGTGCCGCCCACCAGCAGCGGGATACGGCCAGCGGCGTGAATATCGGCGATTTCCCGCTCGGCGTCGGCCCGAAAATCCGCCACCGAGTAGGGATCGGCCGGGTCGCGGATATCAATCAAGCGGTGCGGCGCCCGAGCGAGCTCCTCGGCGGTGGGTTTGGCGGTGCCAATATCCATGCCCCGGTAGACCAGGGTGGAGTCGACACTGATCAGCTCCACCGGCAGGTGCTCGCGCAGGGCCATGGCCAGGGCGGTTTTGCCGGAGGCGGTGGGGCCCATCAGGAAGATGACTTTTTGGCGGTTGGTCATGGTTTATAGCGCCGTGTTTTAGTACTTCGTAGAGAGTCCGGTCCGGATTGGGGTAGACCCTTCCCGGACACGCCGTAAACCCATGACGTGCATGGATGCACTAATGCCGCGATGGCATGGATGCCACAGAGCGGCCCCTGGGGGCTCGCATCGCGGGTCCCCCGCTCCACGGTCCGGGAAGGGTCTACCCCAATCCGGACC
>NZ_DFTP01000049.1:49594-49937 GCF_002381585.1 Marinimicrobium sp. UBA4209 | reverse complement strand
AACACCCAGGCCTGCGCCGTCGACCTGGCGCTGCCCGGCACCCTGCCCGTGGCCAACGAACAGGCATTCAAAAATGCCGTCAAATTCGGCCTCGCGGTCAATGCCGAAATCGGCAAGCGCTCCGTATTCGAACGGAAAAACTACTTCTATCCGGACCTGCCCAAAGGCTACCAGACCACCCAACTGGCCGAACCCATCGTCGGCCCGGGCTACGTCGACCTGCAACTGGAAGGCGGTCGGACCAAGCGCGTGCGTATCCACCACGCCCACCTCGAAGAAGATGCGGGCAAATCATTGCACGAAGACTACCACGGCATGACCGGCATCGACCTGAACCGCGCCG
>NZ_DFTP01000049.1:49234-49428 GCF_002381585.1 Marinimicrobium sp. UBA4209 | reverse complement strand
GCGACGGCGACATGTCCCAGGGCTCGATGCGCTTTGACGTCAACATCTCCGTGCGACTCAAAGGCGAGGAAGAACTCGGCACCCGCACCGAAACCAAAAACCTCAACTCCTTCCGCTTTATGGAAGAAGCCATTGCTCTGGAAGTCGAACGGCAGATCGACGTACTCGAAGATGGTGGGAAAATCGTACAGGAA
>NZ_DFTP01000049.1:44346-49109 GCF_002381585.1 Marinimicrobium sp. UBA4209 | reverse complement strand
CTGCCCGGACCTGCTACCGGTGATCATCGACGATGAGTTCATCGAAGCCGTGCGCAAAGACATGCCCGAACTGCCGGAAGCGCGGCGTGACCGCTTCATCAAGGAATACGATCTGCCCGAATACGACGCGGGCCAACTGGCCGGCGACCGTGCCACGGCGGACTACTTTGAAGCCACGGTCAAAGCCTGCGGCGAAGCCAAACTGGCGGGCAACTGGATCATGGCAGACCTGTCCGCCTACCTGAACAAAGAGGAAATCGGCATCGCGCAATCACCGGTCACTCCGGTGCAACTGGGCGGCCTGATCGAGCGCATCAAAGACGGCACCATTTCAAGCAAAATCGCCAAGAAAGTGTTTGAGGCCATGACCCAGGGTGAAGGCGATGCCGACACCATCATTGAAAAACAGGGCCTGAAACAGGTATCCGATACCGGCGCGCTGGAAAAAATGGTGGACGAAGTGATCGCCAACAACCAGGCACAGGTGGACAATTACCGCAACGCCGACCCGGCCAAGCGCCCGAAAATGCTCGGCTTCTTTGTCGGCCAGATCATGAAGGCCAGCAAAGGTCAGGCGAACCCCCAAGCGGTCAACGAAATTCTGATCAAGAAGCTGGAAGGTTAAATCCCTTCAGCCACGTGGAGATAAAAGCAGTCATGAGCGAATTGAAGAAAGACAAAAAGAAAGTTCTGGGCGAAGTGTTTGATGATGAGCGTATCAAAAGCTTCTTCCAGTATCCGGCCCCCGAAGGGATGGACCCGGACTTTCACTTGCTGGAGAAAGCCTACCGCGGCATGCGTGAAGAAAACTTTGCCACCTTTGTGCATTTTTTTGTCGAGCGCGGCCACAACCTGAACGCCCCCGGCCCCGACGGCAAGACCTTTCTGCAGACCATCAAAGACCACCGCCTGGCGGACGAGTACATCGCCGCCCTGAAACAGGCCGGCGCCGAGTAACCGGCCTTGCCCTTCCTCCGTTTCACGCCCAGCCTCTGGCTCACACTGGGGTTGAGCGTGATGATGGTATTGCTCGGCGCACTGCAGAGCGTGACCGAGCCCCTACTCGAACTCAACCGCAACGCCGTCAGCCAGGGCGAACTCTGGCGGCTGCTCACCGGCCACTGGATTCACTACGGCCCCTACCACCTGGCGATGAACCTGGGTGCCTTCATGCTATGCGGCTGGATTCTGTTTCAGGATATTTCGCTGCGCCACTATGGCCCTTTGTTGTTGACCTGTTTACTGGGCGTGGGCATCGGGATTCAGTGGTTCAACACCGACCTGGATTATTACGCGGGGCTGTCCGGTGCATTGCATGGACTGCTGGTAGCGGGAGTGATCATCACCTTCAAGCAGACACCCTGGATGAGCGGTCTGGCCTTGGCGGTGGTGGCTTATAAAATTGTGCAGGAACAGTGGCCCGGGTATGACACGTCACACGAGCTTTTGCCCGTCCCGGTAGCGGTGGATGCGCATTTATATGGAGCGGTGATTGGGCTGGCTTGGGGGGTTGGGGTTTTCTTGTGGCGAACTTGGCGAAGCCGTCACGTTTAGTTACGGCGGATGCGCCTTCGGCTTATCCGCCCTACGGCCGAGCGCAGCGGTATAAACTCGCGTAGGGCGGATAAGCGAAGCGCATCCGCCGTTACCCAAATCAAACGCTACGAACTACGAGGCCGACCGCGTCCGCCGCCGCTGCGATTGCCGCCTGGGCGACCACCACTGCCGCCCGACGAACGGCGCCGGGGCGCGGCGGGTTTCATGGGTGGGGTTTCGGCCAACAACTCCTCCGGCGGCTGCTCGCACTTGATCGACTCGCCCAAGAGCTCTTCAATCGGCGGCAACAACATCGCATCGTCCTCGCAGGCAAAACTGACCGAGGTGCCGTGCTTGCCCGCCCGGCCGGTACGACCGATGCGGTGCACATAATCTTCCGGCTCCTCCGGCAGGGTGAAATTCACCACATGGCTGATGCCGCTGATATGGATGCCCCGGCCCGCCACATCGGTGGCGACCAACACTTTCAGATCACCTTCCTTGAAGGCATTCAGGGTGCTGACCCGCTTGTTCTGGGGAATCTCGCCCGACAGCAAACCCACCTTGATATCGTGGCGGCGCAGCTTCTCGTGCAGGTCGCGGCACTGGTCCCGGCGGTTGGCAAACACGATCAGGCTCTCCACATCGTCCTGCTGAATCAGGTTGTAGAGCATCGGATACTTTTCTTCGGTCGCCGCCAGGTAGACATGTTGCTCCACCGTGTCGGTCGCCACACTCTCGGGCTGAATTTCAATGGTGGTGGGCTCGTGAGTCCACTGCTCCACCAGACGCTCGACCTCTTCTGTGAACGTGGCCGAGAAGAACAGAGTCTGCCGGTCTTCCCTCTTGGGTGTCTGACGCACGATCTGGCGCACTTGCGGAATAAAGCCCATATCGAGCATCCGGTCCGCTTCGTCGATTACCAGAATTTCCAACTGGTCGAGAAACACATCGCGCTGGCGGCAGAAGTCCAGCAGACGACCCGGGGTGGCCACCAGAATGTCCACCAGGCTGTCGTGCAGGCGGCGCTGCTGCTTGCCGTAATCCATACCGCCAACCAGCGTGTGGATCTGCAGGTCGGTGTACTTGCACAGCAGCTTGGCATCATCGGCGATCTGCATGACCAGCTCGCGGGTGGGCGCAATCACCAGGGCCCGCGCCTCGCCGGCATAACGCTGTTCTTCAATGGGGTGTTTGAGCAGGTCGTCGATCACGGCGGTGAGGAAGGCCGCGGTTTTACCGGTACCGGTCTGGGCCTTGCCCACCACGTCTTTGCCCTGCAGAGCCAGAGGCAGGGATTGCGCCTGAATCGGGGAGCAGTACTCAAAGCCCAGGTCGGCAATGGCGTGCATCAGGTCATTTTCAAGCCCGAAATCGTGAAAGCGCAGTTTGCCTTCGACTTCGGGCACCGGAAACTGTGAGATATCCCAGGGTTGGTTGGCCATAGGTTTATTGTTGCTCTTGTTTTGGCCGCCTCGGCGGCGATTGTTGTTCCGGCCCCGGCGGCGGTTGCCACCTTTCTTGCCGGAGCCTTGGTTTCCGGGCTCGTTGTTGGCCTCGGGGTTGCCGCTCTTCTCCGGCTGGCCCTTTTGGCTTTTCTGCTCCGGATGGCCCTGCTTTTCCTGCGAGTTTGCACGCCCGCCGGAGCCTTGGGCACGGCGCGGTTTGCGCCGACGGTTGCCGCCGGGCTTGCCGTTGCGGGGCTTTTGCTCGGCGCCGCTGCGGGGGTTGTCGGTTTGATTTTTGGGGCTGCGCCCTTTGCGGGTCTCGGAGTTGTTGGCCGGTTTGGAGTCCCCGGCCAGCTTTTTGAAGAGTTTTCCAATCAAAACGATCACCTACTGTACAAACTTTGCGCGAAGTATACAGGAAACCACCTCTTTCTCCCACCGTGGGGCAGGCTCTGTTTGGCA
This sequence comes from Marinimicrobium sp. UBA4209, assembly GCF_002381585.1. Taxonomy (NCBI): domain Bacteria; kingdom Pseudomonadati; phylum Pseudomonadota; class Gammaproteobacteria; order Cellvibrionales; family Cellvibrionaceae; genus Marinimicrobium; species Marinimicrobium sp. UBA4209. The sequence goes on along the minus strand of NZ_DFTP01000049.1, from coordinate 45,663 downwards.
CTAGCTCAGGGTGTTACTTCGCTCAGAGTGCTGCGGGAGGGTATTCCCTCCCTCCGCGGTGCCAACGTATCGTTCCGGGAGCTAGCGCCTTTCGTACGGCACCTTGGGCAACGGCGGATGCGCTGCGCTTATCCGCCCTACGGCCGAGCGCAGCGGTATAAACCCGCGTAGGGCGGATAAGGGAGAAGCCCGCATCCGCCGTTGCCCAAACGTTACGTTGGCACTGAAAGCCTTGGAGAGTTTGGCGTGGGTGCTAGTTCCCGAGACGTTAAGCTAACACCGCGGAGGCTGGGTATACCCTTGTGAGACCGTCGCCTGCCTGGACGGCAGGCGATCGAGCCTACAGGGATGTATTTACGGCGTGTCTCACAAGGGTATACCCAGGCGGAGCACTCAACGACAAAGCACCGAGGTTAAACCTCTCAAGAGCGGCACTGCATACGTGCCCTACTTATCGGTAACAGCACCCTCCGAGGCTGAGCTGACGGTTTTGGCGTATTTGGCCAGGACGCCTCGGGTGTAGCGTAGTGGTGGTTCTTGCCAGAGTTTGCGGCGGCGGTCGAGCTCGGCGTCGTCCACCGTCACCGAAATGGTGTTGGCTTCAGCGTCGATCACGATTTCGTCACCGTCCTCCACCAGAGCAATCGGGCCACCGTCCTGCGCTTCTGGTGTGACGTGCCCCACCACAAAACCGTGGCTGCCGCCGGAGAAGCGGCCGTCGGTGATCAGCGCCACCGAATCCCCCAGTCCCTTGCCCATGATCGCCGACGTGGGGGTCAACATCTCGCGCATGCCGGGGCCGCCCTTGGGGCCCTCGTAGCGGATCACCAGCACATCCCCGGCCACCACGGTGCCATCCATGATCCGGTCGGTGGCTTCCTCTTCCGAGTGAAACACCCGGGCCCGGCCGGTGAATTGGGTACCTTCCTTGCCGGTAATCTTGGCCACCGCGCCGGTGGGCGCCAGGTTGCCGTAGAGGATGCGCAGGTGGCTGTCCTTTTTCACCGGGTTGTCGAGGGCGTGAATGATGTCCTGCTCTTCGGGGTAAGGTTTAACGCTGGCCAGGTTTTCCGCCAGCGTCTGGCCGGTAACGGTCATGCAGTCGCCGTACAGCAGGCCGGCCTCCAGCAGGATCTTCATCAGGGGCTGAATACCGCCGATGGCAACCAGCTCACTCATCATGTAATGACCGCTGGGGCGAAGGTCCGCCAGCACCGGGACGCGGGCGCCGATGCGGGTGAAGTCTTCCAGGGTCAGATCCACGTCCACGGTGTGGGCCAGGCCCAGCAGGTGCAGCACGGCGTTGGTGGAGCCGCC
>NZ_DFTP01000049.1:23897-44290 GCF_002381585.1 Marinimicrobium sp. UBA4209 | reverse complement strand
TTGGTGGAGCCGCCCAGGGCGATGACCACGGTGATGGCGTTTTCAAACGCCTCGCGGGTCATGATGTCCCGGGGCTTGAGATCTTTTTCCAACAGGGTAAGCACGGCGGCCCCGGCGGCGCGGCAGTCGGCCAGCTTGTCGTTGTCCTCGGCGTTCTGGGCGGAGCTGCCGGGCAGGCTCATGCCCATGGCTTCGATGGCCGAGGCCATGGTGTTGGCGGTGTACATGCCGCCACAGGAGCCGGCACCGGGGATGGCGGTCTCCTCGATCTGCTTCACTTCGATCAGGGTTTTATCGCCCTTGGCGTGCGCACCCACCGCTTCAAACACCGAGACGATGTCCGTGTGATTGGCGCCGGGCTTGATGGTACCGCCATAGACAAAAACGGACGGGCGGTTCAGCCGCGCCAGGCCCATCAGACAACCCGGCATATTCTTGTCGCAACCCCCGATGGCTACCAGGCCGTCAAAGCCCTCACAACCCGCCACGGTCTCGATGGAATCGGCAATGACCTCGCGGGAAACCAGGGAATACTTCATCCCCTCGGTGCCGTTGGCGATGCCGTCGGAGACGGTGATGGTGTTGAAAATCAGGCTTTTCCCACCCGCACCATCGGCGCCGTCGGCCGCTTCTCGGGCCAGGCCGTCGATGTGCATATTGCAGGGGGTCAGGTTGCTCCAGGTCGAGGCGATACCGACCTGGGGTTTGCGGAAATCCTCGTCGGTAAACCCGGTGGCGCGCAGCATGGCGCGACTGGCGGATTTACCGACCCCGTCCACCACGGGGCTGGAGTATCGGCGGCGATGGTCCTGGCTCATACGGGATGGCTCCTATGATTGGCTATGATTCACGCGTGCTTACTTATCCTGAATAGCCAATATAGTGGGTGAGCCAGGCCTTTTTCGCAACCGTGGTGGCGCGAAGTCCCTCAGTCAGGGGCAGTCAGCACTGATCCATTGACCACTGTGGGTAATGGTGACCTTTTCCGGGGACCCGCCAAAATCCATCAGCGCCGTGGACTGACCGGTATACGCCGTATCCCCATCCAGCACCATCTCACCCTGGGCCTGTTCGTCCGGGCAGGTAAACTCGATGCGGGTCTGGTCGCCGCGGCTGACCACGTTGTGTTCACAGTCGGTGTTCTCGCCCCACTGGAACTCGCCTCGTGCGGCCTCTTCTTCGGTCAGGCAATTGCGTACGGTCTGGTTACTGAAGTCCATGGACAGGCCCTGCTCGGCCATCATGTCCTGCATCATCTTTTTCTGGGCCGGCGGCATGGCTTCCATCTGTTGGCGCACCATTTCCAGCTGCTGCTCCAACTGGCCGCTTTCGCTTTTCATGGAAACCTGGTGTTCCCAGAGGCCGGGTCTGATATCGAGGGATTCCGCTTGTGCTCCCAGACTGAAACCCAGGGCGCACAGCGACGCGATCAACGTGCGGGGAAGTATTGGAAAGGCCATAACTGAAGTCCTTGTAAACGGTGATTGAATTCGAAGCCGGGTCGTTACCGCTGACCATCGGCTTCGAGTCTGCCCCAGTCAGGGGCAAATTTCAATCAACCACCGGAGCTCAGTGACTGATCATCCAGGGCCTCATACTGGGGAACATTTTTTTGCCATCGGCGGTGTACATCAGCGCCGAGCGGAGTTTGCCGCCATCGTGGCATCCGCAGGGTTTGCCTTTTCGATGCGCATGGGCCTGCCGCTCCCGGGCATCCGCCCGGGCCTCCGTGGTGGAGAATACCGGCTGATGCTGACTCTTTTCATTGCGCTCGTGGGCCGTGTGATTCTCCCTGGACATGGCTTTCAGCTCCGGGGGCAGGACAATCACCCGGGCCGCTAACTGGCCGCAGCTCGGACAAGCCTGTGGCTCAGCGCTCTGCTCGAAGGTCGCCAGCTGGTGAAACAGCCCGTGTTCGGCGCACTTGTAGTCGTAGACCGGCATGATGCTTACTCCTTATCCTTCGAAAGGGGTACATCCATACCACCACTGACCTTGGCGCCCGGGCCGGACGCACTGGGGTTGACGTCGATATCGAAGATATCGGTGGGCAACCACAGGGTGGCACAGGCGTTGGGAATGTCCACCACCCCACTGATATGCCCCTGTACCGGCGCGCATCCCAGAATGGCGTAGGCCTGGGCTTTGGTGTAGCCAAACTTGGTCAGGTATTCGATGGCATTGAGACAAGCCTGACGATAGGCGACGTGCACATCCAGGTAGTGCTGCTTGCCATATTCATCCACCGAAATACCTTCAAAGATCAGGTAGTCGTCGTACTTGGGCGTAATCGGGCTGGGTTTGAAGATCGGATTCTTGATGCCGTACTTGGCCATGCCGTCTTTCACCAGATTGACCCGCAGGTGAATCCAGCCGGCCATTTCAATGGCACCACAGAAGGTGATTTCGCCATCGCCCTGGCTGAAGTGCAGATCGCCCACGGACAGGCCGCCTTCTTTGACGTACACCGGGAAATAGATTTTCGAACCGCGTGACAGGTCCTTGATGTCGCAGTTACCGCCGTGCTCTCTGGGCGGTACGGTGCGCGCCGCTTCGGCGCCAGCGCTCTTGGCCGAGTCTTTATCCATGCGCCCCATATGCGCGGTATCGGCATAGGGCAGTGCCGCGAGCGGCGGCACCCGCTCCGGGTCGGTGTCCACCAGGCCCTGCTCACGGGTGTTCCACTCTTTCAACATCTCCTTGGAGGGCAGGCAGCCGATCAGGCCAGGGTGAATCAGACCGGCGAACTCCACCCCGGGGATATGCCGGGACTTGGTGAACATGCCTTTGAAATCCCAGATGGATTTCTGCGCTTCGGGAAAATGTTCGGTCAGGAAGCCGCCGCCATTCTGTTTGGAGAAAAAGCCATTAAAGCCCCACTGGCTTTCCTCGAAGGTACCGATATCCAGAATATCCACTTCCAGAAGATCGCCGGGTTCGGCACCTTCAACCCCGATCGGTCCGGACAGGAAGTGCACCTGAGTCAGATCCACATCGCGCACATCATCGGCGCTGTCGTTGTTGGCGATCTGCCCACCGGTCCAGTCGTAGCACTCGACGATAAAGTCGTCCCCCGGTTTGACCGTGGCCACCATGGGAATGTCCGGGTGCCAGCGATTGTGTACCTTGTCATTCTCGTAGGGGGTCTGGTTCAGATCGATTTTGATGATGGTTTCAGTCATGGCTTGGCTCCTGACAGGGAATGAGGCGTTAGCATTTCGGGCCGAGGTGCATATACCTCTGGCCCGTGTACGCTCATTATCAAAGGCGCCTGCCGTTGGGCCCATACGACAATTGGCCCCGGCTCTGCGTCATTTGACGTACTCACTTTTGCGGGCCCACACCTGTCGACAGATGACCCGCCCGTGCTGCCAATCGCAATACATCTGGCGCAGCTCTGATTCGGCCTGCGGTGGCATCTTTGGCTTCGCACTGTCCGGGCGTAACTCCGGCCGTTCCAACAGAAACTGTGCCACCGGTACTTCCACCTGCTGACGGAACTGTCGCTTTAACGCCCGCGCCCCAAACCGGGCATCGAAGCCCTTGCGCTCCACCCGGCTCATCAACGCCCGGGACACTTGCAATTGCCACCCCTTGGACCGCAGGCGTCGATTGAACTGAACCAGCAGTTCCGCCACCACCCCCGGTCGTGCTTCCGAAGGCAGCGGATAGTAGATCAACACGTTATCAATGCGATTGAGAAACTCCGGGTCCAGCCCGCGATCCAGTGCGCGCTCAACCCGCTGACGCAGTGCGGCCTGCTGCACGGGCTCCGAACGGGGCCAGAAACGGCGCCAGCCGGTTTGCCAACGGTTCAGGTGGCGCGCCAGATCCGCCGCCCCCAGATTGCTGGTCATAAAGATCAGGCTGTTTCGAAAATCCAGCTGCTTCTGCCCGGAGGTGAGACGCAACCGCCCGGTGTCCAGTACCCCCAACAGACTGCGCAGCACTTCCGGGCCCGCTTTCTCCAGCTCGTCAAACAACACCACACCGGGACGACTGAAACTGCCGCGTATGGCCTCTTCATCGATCAGGCTGTGGCCCTCTTTGCTACCGACGTAACCCGGAGGCGCACCGGTGATGGCAGCGGTGTAATGATCCTGGGCCAGCGTATTCATATCCACCCGGCAGAAGGCATCGGCCTTCCCGTGCAACGCTTCGGCCAGAGCCCGAACCGTTTCGGTTTTACCGACCCCGGTAGGGCCCGCCAACAGAAATACCGCCAGCGGGCGATCCGGCTCTCCGATATCGGCTTTGACGCGGGTCAATTCACGATCGATTTGCGTCAATGCATCGGGCTGGCCGCGGATCCTCTGACGCAGAACCGCCGATACCGTCTCCGGATCAAACAGAAAACGCGAGGCCCCCAAGCGCGACTCGCCCGGCGACGAGGCCGACCGGGACGGCTCAGGCGCAGACGCCGCCGGAGTCAGCGCCTCGCGCAGCGCCTGATCTTCCAGTCGATCATTGATGAATGGCATGGAACCGCCTTACCCGACGGTTTTCTCGCGGCCACCGTGAGGCAGCTCGCCCACCGGACATTCCGCAACCCCGATGGTGGAACGGGTCATGGCCTCGACATCGTCCCGCGCCTTCTCCGCATCCATCACCCAGGTGCGATAGAAGTCAAACGGGCACTCGGCCACGCCGCGATCGCCGTCACCGGAATTATAGATACCGGAATATCCCCGATGCAGCAGTTTGAACAGATGGTTCTGGGATTGGTCATTGGCGCGGGCATCGCGAATCTGGCTGACCGAGAGCTGGGCGTACTGCACACCCATATCCTCTTCGCCGCACTCGCCCAGTGTCCGACCGTCGAAGCCGATCAATGAAGAGTGACCAAAATAAGAGTAGACGCCGTCGAACCCCGTGGCGTTGGCCACCGCCACATAGCAGTTGTTGGCCCAGGCCATGGATTTGGCCATCATCACCTGTTGATCTTTGGCCGGGTACATATAGCCTTGGCAGCGAACGATCAACTCGGCCCCTTTCATGGCACAATCTCGCCAGATTTCCGGGTAGTTGCCATCGTCACAGATGATCAGACTGATCTTCATGCCCTTCGGTCCTTCCGTAACGTAGGTGCGATCGCCGGGGTACCAGCCTTCAATGGGGCACCAGGGGATGCACTTGCGGTACTTCTGAACGATCTCACCCTGATTATTGATCAACACCAGGGTGTTGTAGGGTGCCTTGTTGGGATGGTCTTCGTGGCGTTCGCCGGTCAGGGAAAACACCCCCCAGGTATTGGCCTTGCGACAGGCTTCGGAGAAAATTTCCGTTTCCTCCCCCGGAATGGTGGCGGCGGTGGCCATCATCTCGTCCTGGTCATACATGATGCCCATGGTGCTGTATTCGGGAAAGATCACCAGGTCCATCCCGGGCAGTCCTTTTTTCATCCCCACCAACATGTCCGCAATGGCCCGGGCGTTATCGAGTACCTCGGCTTTGGTGTGCAGGCGCGGCATTTTGTAGTTGACGACGGCTACGCCGACGGTATCGTCACTGCTGGAAATATCACCGTGTCGCATAGTAGATTACCTCACTTAAACGGATAGATAGGACGCCACTTTCTCGGCATCGACACTGCTTCGGGCTTCCTCGTGCACAATCTTCCCCTTCTCCACTACCAGGATACGATCGGCCACATCCAGGGCGAAGCTCAGTACCTGCTCGGTCACCACAATGGTCAGGCCACGCTGATCGCGGATTTCTTTCAGGGTCTGGGCGATTTCCTTGATGATGGAAGGTTGTATCCCCTCTGTGGGTTCATCCAGCAGTAACACTTTGGGATCGCTCGCCAAGGCGCGAGCGATTGCCAACTGCTGTTGCTGTCCACCCGACAAGTTACCGCCCCGTCGGTTACGCATTTCCAGCAATACCGGAAACATATCGTAGAGATCACGCGGAACGGCTCGTCGCCCCGTTGAAGTCAGACCGGTCTGAATGTTTTCGCGCACGGTCATACTGGAGAAAATCATCCGTCCCTGGGGCACATAGGCCAGCCCCTGGCTGACTCGCTGATGACTTTTCATACCGGATATCTGCTTCCCGTCCAGCGTCGCCGTTCCGCCGGATTCGGGAATAACTCCCATCAGCGCTTTCATCAGGGTGCTTTTGCCCATGCCATTGCGGCCCATCACGGCGACAATCTCATTGGGTTGCACGGTAAAATCCAGACCATGCACAATTTCGCTCTGGCCATAACTGACTCGATAATCGGATACATTAAGCATGATGAGTCCTCTCTCACTCAGTGGCCAAGGTAAACTTCAATAACCTTCGGATCGTTCTTGACTTTTTCAATCGCCCCTTCGGTCAGAATTTTACCCTGATGCAGGACGGTCACTTTGTCAGCAATCTCGGCAACGAACTGCATGTCGTGCTCAATAACGATCACCGACCGATTCTGGGAAATACGTCGAAGCAGTTTGGCGGTTTCCTGACGTTCAGTGACGGACATCCCGGCGACCGGCTCGTCCAACATCAAAAGGTCAGGGTCCTGAATCAGCAACATGCCGATTTCAAGCCACTGTTTTTGGCCGTGACTCAACAGTCCCGCAGACTCATGAAGCTGATCCTTCAAAAGGATCATTTCCGCGATCTCTTCGCACTTGCGGATGATGGTTTCGTCTCGCTTGAAAAAAAGCGAGCCGAAAACGTTTCTCCCTTTCGGATAGGAAATCTCGAGGTTCTCGAAAATGGTCAGATCGTTGTACACCGAAGGGGTCTGAAACTTTCGGCCCACACCCGACTTAACAATGTCGGACTCGGTCATCTTGGTCAGCTCGCGGTTGCGAAATTTGATAGAGCCCTGAGTTGACCGGGTACGGCCGCAAATCAAATCCAGAACCGTTGTTTTACCGGCCCCGTTCGGACCAATAATCACCCGGATCTCTCCTTCATTGACATACAATGTCAGGTCATCCACGGCTTTGAACCCATCAAAGGAAACAGTCAGGTTCTCCACCGCCAGGACAAAATCTGTGTTACTGGCGTTCATGGGCAACTCCTTGGGCAGTGCGGCTAGAATCAGAACGGGTAAGCTGGTCAACCCAACGATCAAGCGCCTTGGTCACATGACCGCGGGCATACTGGTCATAGAGTCCCGCAAGGCCGTTGGGGAACGCCAGCACAACACCGATAAACAACGCACCCATGGCGAACAGCCACAACTCAGGAAAGCTCTCCGAGAAAATGGATCGAGCCCAACTCACCAACACCGCACCATAGACCGCACCAAACAGAGACAAGCGGCCGCCAACGGCGCAGAAGATCACCATTTCAATGGAGGGGACAATGCCGATAAAGCTTGGGGACATGAAGCCAACCTGAAGAGTGAACATTGCGCCGCCGATAGCCGCAAATGTCGCGCCCACGCAGAACACGAAGACCTTGAAGTTGGCTACATCATAACCGGAGAACCGGATGCGATCTTCCGCATCGCGCATCGCCACCAGTATTCGTCCAAATTTGCTCTTGCGAATGAACTGCGCGATTACTACACAGGTCAACAGAAGCGCGACGCAAATAAAATAAAATACATACTTGGCGAAGTCTGACCGGATGTCCCAGCCCAACAACGTTCTCAGGTCAGTGATACCGTTTACGCCACCAGTGAAGCCCTGCTGCCCAATAATCAGGATGGTGAGAATCAGAGCAATCGACTGGGTAATAATGGCAAAATACACCCCACTTACCCGCCGCTTGAACATTGCTACACCGATCAGGTACGCAAACACCGTAGGCACAACAATTACCGCCAGCAATGTAAATCCGAAGCTGTAGAACGGCTCCCAGAACCAGGGAAGCTCGGTAATCTGATTCCAGTCCATGAAGTCGGGAATGCCCGGCGTGGACTGAATCGCGGTGCTTTCGGGGTCGGACGATTCGAGCTTGAGAAACATGGCCATCATATAGCCACCGATCCCGAAGAACACGCCCTGCCCCAGGCTGAGAACGCCACCGTAGCCCCAGCAAAGCACCAGCCCCAGGGCCACAAACGCGTAGGTCAGGTACTTACCGATCAAACCAAGCCGGAACACGTCCAGCGCCAGAGGGAATACCACAATCAACAGCAGGGCAAGCACTGCAAAGCTGAGCAGATCGTGACGACTAAACAATGATCGTAATCCGGTCGCAGTCATCGTACCGTCCTCCTATCGACGAACTTTAAGGGTAAACAGGCCCTGAGGACGAATCATCAGAATGCCCAGCACGAACAGCAGCGTCAGCACTTTGGCCATGGAACCACTGAGGAAAAACTCCATGGTCGACTGCGCCTGCGAAATGGTGAACGCGGAAGCGACCGTACCCAACAGACTTGTAGCGCCACCGAAAACCACCACAAGGAAGGTATCCACGATGTACAGCTGGCCCGAAGTGGGACCCGTGGAACCGATCATGGTAAAGGCGGCACCGGCAATCCCGGCAATCCCGCAACCCAAAGCGAACGTCATACGGTCCACTTTTTGGGTGTTGATCCCCACCGCACCCGCCATGGGTCGATTTTGAACCACGGCTCGTACCTGAGTACCCCAGCGCGAGCGATACATCAGGGCCGCCACTACCAAGGTAATCCCAAGCGACAGGCACATAACAAATATGCCGTTGATCGGAACCTCCACCAAGTCCGTTATCGGGTAGGAGCCCATCATCCAGTCGGGCATACTCACGCCAACTTCCCTTGCGCCAAAAATCGAGCGATAGGTTTGTTGCAGAATCAGGCTCAGGCCCCACGTGGCCAACAGGGTGTCCAGGGGACGATGATATAAGTGGCGAATCATCAACCATTCGACCAACATGCCCAAGAGCGCGGCCGCCAGGAAGGCAAGTGCTATAGCCACAAAGAAGTAGGAACCGTACAGGTCAGGTAGCCATTGGGAAAAGACGTTAGACGTCATGTAGGTGACATAAGCACCGAGGATCATAAACTCCCCGTGCGCCATATTGATCACGCCCATCTGGCCAAAAATAATGGCCAGACCCAAGGCCATCAGTACAAAAACAGAGAAGAGTGTCAGGCCTGCAAAACCCTGCATGGCAAAAATCGACATCAACTCCGATGAGGAATAGTCAGAAAACATGGGAAGGTGCCTCCGCGTGCGCTTGAACCAACCGGGCTGGTCTTTCTACCGGGATAACCCCGCCCGGAGGCGGGGTTATTTATGTCACTGTCTTGAAGTGACGCTTATTGATAACCTTCCGGAAACGGGTCTGGCTCAATCAATTCTTCGGTCTCAAAGACCACCTCATACTGGCCATTCTCCTGGGCACGACCGATACGGGTTTTGGACCATAGGTGATGATTGGGGTGAATCTTCACGTAGCCTTCAGGTGCAGTGGTCAGTTCAATACCCGGTGAAGCTTCGCGCACTTTATCGACATCAAAGGAGCCGGCTTTCTCAACGGCCGCTTTCCACAACCAGGGTCCAAGGTAAGCCGCCTGGGTTACGTCACCGATCACGATGTCATCACCCCAACGCTCTTTGAATGCCTTGACGAATTCTTCGTTGTTGGAGTTCGTCAGGCTTTGGAAGTACTTCATTGAGGCATAGGCGCCTTCGACGTTTTCGCCACCAATACCCAGTATTTCATCCTCGGTTACTGAAATGGTCAGAACCAGGGGAGATTCCTCGGTCAGATCGATACCGGCTGCCTTCAGCTGCTTATAGAAAGCCACATTGGAGCCGCCTACGACAGAGGCGAAAATCACATCGGGCTTACGCAGCTTGATCTTGTTAATCACCGAATTGAACTGGGTGTGACCAAGCGGGTAATACTCTTCACCCACAACTTTCAAGCCCAGCTTGTCAATGTGCTTGCGGGCAATCTTGTTGGAGGTTCTGGGCCAGATGTAATCTGAGCCAAGCAGATAGAACGTTTTGGCATCCTTGGCGTCAACCACCCAGTCGATACCGGCAAGAATCTGCTGTGTGGCTTCCTGACCGGTATAGATTACGTTGGGCGACTGCTCTAGCCCCTCATAGAAGGTCGGGTAGTACAGCATTCCGTTAAATTGCTCGAAAACCGGAAGAACCGCTTTGCGTGAGGCCGAAGTCCAGCAACCGAATACCGCCGCTACATTGTCCTGACGAAGCAGTTTTCGGGATTTTTCAGCGAACGTGGGCCAATCGCTGGCGCCGTCTTCCTGGATGTACTCGATCTGGCGACCAAGAACCCCTCCAGAGGCATTGATCTGCTCGATGGCGAGCTTTTCCGCTTGGACTGAGCCGGTCTCACTGATGGCCATGGTGCCGGTGATTGAGTGAAGAATACCCACTTTCACAGTGTCTTCGGTAACCGCCAGTCCGGTGGTATTCACCTCTTGGGCGACACCAAACGCACTCATGGCGAGGCCTGCCGTCAGCCCGGCCAGGCTTTTCAGAAGCCGGCGCGACGGCCCCGGCGTATGCTTGCGTGAGTCAGTAACCATGGTCTTTCCTCGTGTGGTGGTTTGAAAACGCGACTGAACATCGGTTGGCCCGTGCCCATGCTCTGCATTTTGCTCGCACCTCCCTTCTGAGCCCATTCGACAAATGCCGCAGAGACCTACGTCAATCACCCCATACCACCGACCACCCACTTTGCCTTTAATGTTCTGCACGCCACAGATGGCATAAAGATTGATACCTGATTCAAGGAGTGCCGGGTTCAGCGCACTGAGCTCCGGCCCGGCCATACAAAGTGCACCACCCTGGTTCGCCTGCCCGGGCGCTATGCGTCATACCGGCGCACGGCGACGGCCGACATGGACATCGCCCGATCAATGCCTTCACCGGCTGTTATTCAATAAGCGAATGCCATGACTGCCAAACAGACCATTTTCCGCGTGCGCCGTCAGTACAACCAATGGGTTGCCAACCAGACGCTGGAGGACTACGCGCTTCGTTTCACCGCCAAGCGAGCCCGGCGCTGGTCGCCCGCCCGGGTGGCACACACCGCCCTGGGTGCGATTTCCTTTCTGGCTCTGGAGGCAATCGGTGGCGCAATCACCCTGAATTACGGGTTTACCAATGCCATGGTGGCGATCCTGGCGGTAAGCCTGGTGATCCTTTTGACGGCCTTTCCGATCAGCTACTACGCCGCCAAGTACGGCGTCGACATTGATCTTCTGACTCGAGGGGCGGGCTTTGGCTATATCGGGTCCACCATTACTTCCCTGATTTACGCATCATTCACGTTCATTTTCTTTGCGATCGAAGCGGCCATTATGGCCATGGCGTTGGAGATGCTCTTTGGCATTCCCATCGTGTGGGGGTATGTTCTCTGTGCCGTTGTGGTGATTCCGCTGGTCACGCACGGCATCACCTTTATCAGCCGCTTTCAGCTCTGGACCCAGCCGCTTTGGGTGTTTCTGCAGGCGCTGCCGTTTGCATTCATCCTATGGGCCGACTTCCAGTCGGTGTCGGACTGGACCAGTTACACACGCGAAGCCGGTGGCGGGTTTGATCTGCTGCTTTTTGGGGCGGCCTCTGCGGTCATCTTCTCCCTGATTGCCCAGATTGGCGAGCAAGTGGATTACCTTCGCTTTATGCCCGAACCCAAACCGGAACAGCGTCGCCGTTGGTGGCTGGCCCTGAGCGCCGGAGGACCGGGCTGGATTGTGATCGGAGCCCTCAAAATGATGGCGGGCTCCTTTCTGGCGGTGCTGGCCTTGTCACACGGCATGTCCGCGAACGAAGCGATTGACCCAACCCACATGTATCAGGTGGCCTTTGGCTACGTCACCCAGTCGCCCACGGCGGCCCTGGCCATCGCCGGACTGTTTGTCATCCTGTCGCAGTTGAAAATCAATGTGACCAACGCCTACGCCGGGTCCATCGCCTGGTCCAACTTCTTCTCCCGCCTTACTCACAGTCATCCGGGGCGGGTGGTTTGGTTGGTGTTCAATGTCACCATTGCCTTGCTGGTCATGGAGCTGGGAGTCTATCGGGCACTGGAGAACACCCTGGGGCTATACGCGTTGATCGCCATTGCCTGGGTGGGCACTCTGGTGGCCGATCTGGTGATCAATAAGCCGTTGGGGTTCAGTCCACCCCATATCGAATTCAAGCGCGCCCATCTGTACGACATCAACCCCGTGGGCGTCGGCACCATGATCACCGCCACCCTGATCGGCGTGATCGGTTATCTCGGCTTCTGGGGCGAAACCTTCCAGGCGCTCTCGCACTTCATCACTCTGTTGAGCGCTCTGGTTATTGCTCCACTGATCGCCTGGCGAACCGGCGGGCGGTACTACATCGCCCGCGAGCCAATTATCCTGACGCCCACGGCCGCCACTCACCAGTGCTGCATCTGTGAACACCGGTTTGATAAAGAGGATGTCACCCACTGTCCCGCCTACGACGGCCCCATCTGTTCGTTATGCTGCTCGTTGGACGCCCGATGCAACGACTTCTGTAAACCCGGCGCCAGCTACCCTGAACAGATCCGCAACTGGGTGCACCGCTGGCTGCCCTCCTGGCTGATACCCGACATCAATGCCCGCCTGGGTAATTTCCTGTTACTGGTTATTGGGATCAACGGGTTCTCGGGTGTGCTGCTCTCCTTGATTTACCAACAGACAGCCTTCCCTGATGAAGTATCCGCCATGCTCTTTGCGGCCCTGCTCTGGAAAGTGTTTTTCATTCTGGTAATCATTACCGGTGTCGTGAGTTGGTTGTTCGTGCTGGCCCATGAAAGTCGGGTCGTCGCCCAGGAAGAGTCGCAGCGCCAGACCCGCTTGTTGATGGAGGAAATCGACGCACACGAACAGACCGACCAGGCGTTGCAGCGGGCCAAGGAACAGGCCGACGCCGCCAATCAGGCCAAAAGCCGGTACCTTACCGGCATCAGCCACGAGTTGCGCTCACCACTGAACGCGGTGCTGGGGTATGCGCAACTGCTCGAGAAAGACCCGGCGATTCCCCCTCACCGGCGCGACGCCCTGGGCGTCATTCGCCGCAGCGGCGAGCACCTGGCCGACCTGATCGAAGGCCTGCTGGATATTTCAAAAATCGAAGCGGGCCGACTGGATCTTCATCGCGATCAGGTCCGCCTCGGCCCGCTACTGGAACAACTGGTGCACATGTTTCGGCTGCAGGCGGAAGGCAAGGGGTTGCAGTTCGAGTACCACTGTCAGGATCCGTTGCCTCCTCTGGTTCGCGCCGACGAAAAGCGCCTGCGGCAGATTCTGATCAACCTGCTGTCCAATGCGATCAAATACACCGCTCACGGCCGGGTCAGCATGAGGGTCAAATACCGCAGCGACGTGGCAGAGTTCACGATTGAAGATTCCGGCGAAGGCATTTCGCCCGACGATCAGCAGCGGATATTCCGCCCGTTTGAACGCATCCGCCGCCCTGGAGAACAGGTATCCGGTACCGGGTTGGGGCTGACCATCACCCAATTGCTGACCGATATTATGGGCGGCGACATCAGCCTGCAGAGTACTCCCGGGCAAGGCAGCGTCTTTAAAGTGACACTGATGATGAGCCGCATTCGGGGCGCCTCGGACATAGCGCCGACCGAGGCCCAGGACATTCAGGGTTACCGGGGCGAGGCCAAGCGCGTCATGGTGGTGGATGACGAGGCCTCGCACCGCCAACTGGTGCACGCCATGCTGACACCGTTGGGGTTTGATGTCGTTGAGGTCGACAATTCGCTCACGGTGTTGGACCGGGTCCGACAGGAGGCGCCGGATCTTATTCTGTTGGATGTCTCCATGCCCGGGCTCAACGGCTGGGAGCTGGTTGCCCAGCTTCGCGCCATGGACTATTACCAGCCTGTGGTGATGATTTCCGCCGATGCCAGCGAAGGCAAGGCCGTGGACACTGCCCTGCACGATGCCTATATCGTCAAGCCGGTACGGTTGAACAGCCTGTTGGAAACGTTGGGGCAACAGCTCAATTTACGCTGGCACACCCGACCCGTGGCGATCAGTACGCCTGCGTCACAACCACCCCGCTCCGACAAGCGGATCACCGCGCTGACACTGCCCGATGAAGTGCATCTGCAACCCCTACGCAAGCTGGCTTTGATTGGCCACAAAAGCGGCTTGCAGCAGGCCCTGGCGGAGCTGGAAGCGAACGGCCTGGCCACTGAAGAGTTCGTGCAGACACTGACCCGATTGGCGGGTCAATTCCAATTCGAAACCATCATTCGACTGTTACAGGTACCCGACAATGAGCTCCAACGAGAACCCCTCTGAACCCGTGGTTCTGGTGGTCGACGATGCCATCGAAAGCATCCACATGCTCAGCGACGCACTGGAGGCGGAACACATGACCGTGCTGGTGGCACTGGAGGGCCAACAGGCGCTGACCATCACCCAGAACATTACGCCGGACATCATTTTACTGGACGCTCTGATGCCCCAGATTGATGGCTTTGAAACCTGCAAGCGGCTGAAACAGAACCCACGCCTGACCAATGTTCCGGTGATATTCATGACCGGCCTGAGCGATACCGAGCACGTGGTTCAGGGGCTGAACGCCGGAGGCGTGGACTACATCACCAAGCCGATCAACCCCGAGGAGCTGGTCGCACGCATGCGGGTGCACATTACCAACGCCCGCCTTACCCAGAGCGCGCACAATGCGCTGGACGCCGCCGGCCAATACCTGTTTGCCATTGACCGCAGCGGCACTCTGCTATGGACCACACCACAAGTGCAGGCGCATCTGAAACGCGCCGGACTGAATCAGCCCCAGGCTCAGGACCAACTCGCCGGACAGTTACGCGAATGGCTCAACCACCAGCCGCAAACCGGACACAAACTACCTCTTCGAGGGCTGTCTCCCGCACTCACCCTGGAATACCTGGCACCGCTGAGCGGCACCGACATCCTTCTGCGCCTATTGGAGCAACCCGGGGAAGGATCCGAAACGGATCGGTTGCGAGAGATCTTTGGTGTCACCACCCGCGAGGCTGATGTGCTGCTGTGGATAGCCCACGGCAAGACCAACCGGGAAATCGGTCAGATTCTCTCCATGAGCCCGCGTACCGTGAACAAACACCTGGAGCAGGTGTTCCGCAAACTCGGTGTGGACAACCGCACCTCGGCGGCGGCTGCCGCCATCCGCTGCATGGCCCGAGCGTAAGTCAGTAGGTCTGACGCCACACAAGGGCAACCTCTGGCACAAGTGTTGCTGAATGATATGACAAGACGACCGCCGCCCCCGATAACACACCGGTTATCGGGCCCGGACGCCTCAAACCCGGATACTGCATGCACCATGACAGCGCAAATGAACGTCACTGATGCCCCACAAGCTCGCATAGATCGCGCCCCGTTTGCGCGCTTTGTCCAGGACTACCGACGCCGGCAGGATGCTCTGTCGTTGATCCGCCAATTGATCCATATGATCAAGGGAGTGCAGCGACACCGGGGCATGAGCATGGCCCTGCTCGGGGGCAACCGACAATTTGAACCTGACTTTGAGCGACTCCAACAGACCCTGGAGCGCCGCCTGCTGGCACTGCAGGCGTTCACCCTGGGCAGCGATCTGCTCAGCGAACGGGAGCGGGAAAACCTGCACACCGCCTGGCTGACCATCAGCCGGGACTGGCACGATGACAGCGTGATCGACAACTACGAGCTGCACTGCCACCTGGTCGAGCAGCTACTGGCCATGCTGGTCAGCCTTTCCCGCCCGCTCGAAGCGCCTCTCTCCGCCCCCTCGGATCACTCCGACGCCGACGCGCCCACCCGGGTGCAGATGCTGGAGTTACTGCACTTCTCCACCCGGATGTTGCCCGGCGTGGTCGAGCAGATCGGGCGTATCCGGGCCCTGTCCAGTTATGCGGCGGCGGTCGGCCACTGTGACTCTCACCACGACGGCAAGCTGCGATACGTCATCCAGAACACCCAGGTCAACAACGAGAAGCTGCGCCACCAGATCCGCCGCCTGGAACAGGTGCTCGGCCCGGAATTCGGCCAGTTGGGTGAACTCAAGCGGTACGAGCTCAAACTGATGTTTCTGCTCAATATGGTGGAGGGCGACGTGCTCGGCGGCGGGCCGATCACCGCCGACAGCAACCGGCTGTTCCAGGTGGCAACCGACATTATTGACGTCTACCTGCAGGTGGTGGAGAACGGCATCGTCCTTCTGAACCAGTGGCTCGAGCAGGATCTGGAGCGCTGGATGCAAACTGGCGCGCCAGTTCGTCCCGAAACCTCCTAAAGCGCGTCCCGTTTCTCAAACTGTCAGACGGTTTGCTGTATCCTTGGGCTATTGATCGTCACCCCAAGGATTGCCTTTGCATGCGCTTGCCCCGACTCTCACTGTGGTTGTTCGTATTCTGTGCCCCTGTGTACGCCAATGACGCCTCTGAGCCAACCCGCACGGAGTTATCCGACGAGGAAATGGACCAGTGCCTAAGGATTGCCGTGACCGTCGCGGGCCGGGACATGTCAATCAATGGCCTACGCGACGTATGTAGTACCCTGGCGCGCGAAGACTCCAGCCAGCGCGATGCCATCAGCCAGGCACTGGCGGCCATGAGCGATGATACCGCGGGTCAGGAAGACGACCCCAGTGGCAACAGTCGCCTGCTGGAGCGGCGCCTGAACATGGAAGCGCTCAATCGCGCCAACCGCTTTCTGCTCACCCCCCACAAGCGCAATTACCTGCTCCCGGTCAGCTACCAGGAGGAACGCAACACCGCCCCCTACGCCGAGGCCGGCACGTCACTCGCCAGCCAGCAGAGCACCGAAGTGGAGTTTCAACTGAGCGTCAAAATCCTGATCCGTGAGGGAATTTTCGGCGACAACGGCCACCTGTACATGGCCTACACCAATCACTCGCTCTGGCAGGCCTACTACCGGGAGATCTCCCGCCCCTTCCGGGAAACCAACCATCAACCCGAACTGATTCTGAGTTTCGTCAACGACTGGAACATTTTCGGGTTTCGCAATGTGCTCAACGAAGTGATGATCACCCACCAGTCCAATGGCCAGAGCGGCGATCTGTCCCGCAGTTGGGACCGGATCATGGTCAACAGCGTGTTCGAACGCGGTCCCTTCGCGTTTTCGTTCAACCCCTGGTACCGCATTCCGGAGAGCGAGGGCGACGGCCCCGATGACCCCACCGGCGATGACAATCCGGATATTCACAAATACATGGGCAACTTTGAACTGTCTGCCGCCTGGCATCGTAAAGACAACATAGTGAGCCTGATGCTGCGCAATAACCTGCGCTCGAACAATCGCGGCGCGGTGGAGCTGGGGTACAGTTTTCCGGTTTCCTCCACCGTGCGCGGTTATCTGAAGGTGTTCAGCGGCTATGGCCACAGCCTGATTGACTATGACCACCATACCAACGCCATCGGCCTGGGCATCACCTTTACCGACCTGTTCTGAGGTAAAACCCATGGGCACGCTGGCTGGGGAGAGAATTATGCGCGCGCTTTTATTGAGCCTGGTACTGACACTGGGGGCCTGTTCCTCCACCGAGGTACAGGAGTACGCGGGAAATGAACCCGCCCTGACGCTGGAAGATTTCTTTCAGGGGTCCCTGACGGCCCACGGGGTGCTGAAAAGTCGCGGTGGCACGGTGACCCGCTACTTCAACGCGACCATCGAAGCGAGTTGGGATGACGAGGGTGTCGGTCGCCTGGCCGAGCGCTTCGAGTTTGACGATGGCGAAATCCAGCATCGCAACTGGACCCTGGAGCCTCAGGAAGACGGCAGCTACAAGGCCACCGCCGGCGATGTGCTCGGCGAGGGCCGGGCGGAAACCAGCGGCAATGCCCTGAAAATGGATTACGTCCTCGAAGTGGACTACAAAGACCGCAAACTGGCACTGAACGTCGAGGACTGGATGTGGCGGGTCGACGAGGACACCATCATCAACCAGTCCACCCTGCGCAAGTGGGGATTCAGGGTAGGCACCATCCAGTTGACCATTATCCGTCAACGGGATTGAATTGACCTGCCGGGCGGTGCTATAACGGCCGCCCATTGAGTGACTGCGGACCCGAGCCATGACTGACCCGACCCCCGAGCCCATCAAACTGGACTGCCCGACCTGCGGCGAAACGATTGTCTGGAGTGAGGATTATCCCTACCGCCCCTTCTGCAGCGAACGCTGCAAAATGATCGATCTGGGCGAATGGGCCAGTGAAGGCCACAAGATTCCGGGCGATCCGGTGATCCTTGATGAGAACGATCAGCCCCTCTGACACGAGAACCTACCAGGCGTACCCTATACCCGCGATGCCCTGCGCCCCGGCGGCTTTTGCCTGCGGCAGGGCCTCGGGCCCCACACCGCCCAGGGCGTACACCGGCAGGGGCACTCCGGCCGTCCATTCGGCAAAACGCGCCCAGCCCAGAGGCTCGGTATCCGGGTGACTTTGGGTAACCTGTACCGGGGACAGAAACACGTAGTCCACACCCAGGCGAACCGCCTGCTCCAGCTCCTCCGGGGTATGGCAGGACGCGCCCCACCAACCCGAAAGCCCCAACGGGCGCCGCTCACAGTGCCGCAACGCCTCGGCGTTCATATGCCAGCCAGCCAGCCCGCTCAGACCGCGATCTTCCGGGCCATGGGCGATCAGTGTGGCACCGAACCGGGCACACAGCACTTGCGCCTGTAGGGCCCGAGCCCGATACGCGTCGGCCGACAGCTCCGGGGCACGCAAGTGAATCCAGGAGTGGCCATTGGTCAACGCCCGCTCCAGGCGCTGCCACCAGTCTGCCTCCGAGTTGGCGGAACCGGTAATCAATATCTTTTGTGGCAGACGAATGGCATGAAGGATCGGCCGGTTGGCCTCGGGGAAGCGGTAGTCGGGTAAGGCTGCCGGCTCGACCCAGCGCACCGGCTGGCCCTCGTTGCCACGCGCCTCGCCCGAAAAATCGGTCACCCGGCATACCTGTAGCAGCACGGACTTGTCCGGGTAGTCGTGGCGAATATCGATCAGCGGTTCGCTGGCGCGCACCTCTATCGAGAGTTCTTCCGCCAGCTCCCGAGCGAGGGCATCCGCCAGCGTTTCCCCCTCATCGACCTTGCCCCCGGGAAACTCCCAGAGGCCGCCCTGGTGCACGTGCTCGGGACGGCGGGCAATCAGGATTCGACCCTGTGGGTCCTGAATCACACCCACCGCCACTCGTACCACCGAACCCATGGAATCAGCTCCGGTAGTCGGCGTTGATGCGCACGTACTCGTGGGACAGATCGGTGGTCCAGAGGGTTTCCGCACAAGCGCCGCGGCCGAGGTCAATGCGGATGGTGATTTCCGCCTGATCCATGACCGCCTGGCCCTGCTCTTCGGTATACCCCTCGGCGCGTCCACCGTCTTCGACAATCAGTGTGTCGTTCAGGTGGATGCGAACCTTGTTGGCGTCCAGCCCCGGCACGCCGGCATAGCCTACCGCCGCCACAATCCGCCCCCAGTTGGGGTCCGAGGCGAACAGGGCGGTCTTGATCAGCGGCGAATGCGCCACCGCATAACCCACCTGCAGACACTCGTCCTGACTGGCGCCGCCGCTGACCGCCAGAGTGACAAACTTAGTCGCCCCCTCGCCGTCCGCAACGATGCACTTGGCGAGGTATTCATGGGCACCAATGATCAGCCCACGCACTTTCTCGTACAGATCGCCAGAGGCCTCGGTGATTGCCTCAGCACCGGATTGCCCGGTAGCCATCAGAATGCAGGAATCGTTGGTGGAGGTATCGCCGTCGATGGTGATCCGGTTGAAGGATTTATTCGCGGCCTCCTTGCACAAATCGTCCAGCACCGGCTGGGCGATATCCGCATCGGTGGCAATATAGGCAAGCATGGTGCCCATGTTCGGCTTGATCATACCTGCGCCTTTGGCAATACCATTTACCGTGATGGTTTTGCCCTGATGTTCGACGCTGGCGGTATAACCCTTGGGACGGGTATCGGTGGTCATGATCGCCTTGGCCGCTGCTTCCCAGCCGCTTTCGCTGAGCCCGGCATGAGCCTGGGGCAGCACATTGACGATCTTGTTGACCGGCAGCGGCTCCCCGATCACACCGGTGGAGAAAGGCAGTACCTGAGCGGCCTGAACACCGGACAACTGGGCTACGGCCTCACTGGTGGCGATGGCGTCGCGCCGACCCCGCTCGCCCGTGCAGGCGTTGGCGTTGCCGGAGTTGATCACCAGGTAGCGGGGGCTGGCCTGTTTGAGGTATTCGCGGCACAGCGTCACCGGCGCGGCACAAAAGGCGTTGCGGGTGAACACACCGGCGCTGCGGGTACCAGCGGCCAGCTCGATCAACACCACATCCTGGCGACCGGGCTTTTTGATCCCGGCGCTGGCCGTGGCCAGTTTGATCCCGGCCAGTGGGGGCATGGAGGGAAAGGGGTATTCGCCAACGGCCATTTTTGGAACTCCGTTTTAATGAAGGGGATGCCTCAACGTTGGGTAACGGCGGATGCGC